>JAOZTW010000685.1 GCA_029938985.1 Bacteroidales bacterium
GGTAATGCAACAAGACTTACTTATTAAATACTTTAGATATTTAAGTCTTAATACACTATGCACTTGATAAAAAATAGACCTCAACACAATTGGTAGCCTAATAAATCCAAGTAAATTTGGTTAAAACCCATTGACGTGTTTTGCAAAACACAGTAGATTAACTAAATACAAACACCAGTTAGCATTTTTAACTCTGACAGGCTTTCAAGCCCTGTCAGAGCTTCATATCAACTGTCTTTTAATTAAACCAATTTTCTGCTCTAAAACGGTGTTGTAATTTTATTAAAAAAACATCGTTTGAATGATTTGAAAAAAGCTTATCCATATCGTTTATATAATCAAATTCTCCTACATCAGTAAAACTTGACCTTGATTGCGACCAAACAAGAAAAACCACAGAACCAGGAATATACTCCCATCTTAATACCAAATTAGAATTATATTCTCTAAAATTGTAATTCGCATTATTTATATTATAATCCGATACTCCATCAAGGTTTTCGTCTATTGTCCAATTAGTTAAATTTAACTGATTTTGAGAGTATAACATAAATCTATCTGAATAATTAGTTGCACTTGGATTGGTAATCATTTTATAATCGCCATAATCTCCTGCACTAACAAAAGGAGAACAATAAAATTGAATTGTAAAATCTGGGGTTAAATTCAAATCTACTCTTCCTGTAAAAGTTAAAGTGTTTTGCTCTATTGTTCCAAAAATATAACGATTTTCATCGGTAATTATATCGGTATCAGTATTAATATACTGTAATTCTGTATTATAATAATTATAATTTGAGTTTATAGAAACAGAAAGTATGTTTCCAGGTCGTAAAGTAAGCCCCGCCCAAATACCATAATTTCTACCAGTGTTTAAATCTATAATATTGTCCCAAAAACCTGCATTAAAACTTATTTTTTTAGTAAGATTACTGTTCAAATTAAAGTTATAGTTCCAGTTTCCAGGCGTGTGCAAAGCCTCTCCCCCTCTTAGTGCCGTGTCGTCTACACTACTCCCCTCTCTTGATATATTTCCTCTAATAGACCATAGATTTTTAAATTGAAAAGTCGTATTTATGTTTCCTCCAAAAAATGTGTTTGTACCACCAAAATCCCAGCCAGCCCACTCATTGGCACTTATATTTATTTTTCTAAAAATAAAAAAAGGTTTATCAATTCTGTAATTTGCCCATATATATTGAAAAACTGAATTTGCTCTACGCATATATCCATTATCATTAAGTTCTATACCAGGAGAACGCCAAGTAGCATCAAAAGAATATCTTAATCCTGTATTGGCAGACTTACCAAAAGCAATATTTGCTCCATGCCCACTCAACGATGTACGATTTGAATCCAATGTAATATAATCAATATCTGTGCGTTGGTAATATCTACGAGACGATGTTTGTTGATTATAAATAGCGTCTTTGCTTCCTGTAACATGGCTACCCACTCCTTTAAATTTTAAATAATATTTTTTCTTGGCAAAAAATTGCGTAAAATCAAAACCATAAGTAGTTGCAGATTTATTGAAATATGATAAATTCTCGGTATTAATATCTCTATATGTAGAAGTTAGCATACCACCAATTACTGTATTTCCCTTATTTATATCTTTTTGCAACCTGCTAATTAAATAATTAGTATAAGGTTCAATTATTTCTTTTGTTCTATTTCCGTTCAAGTCAATTATTGCTTTTTCTTGATTGGTAACACTTTCAATTATTCCAATTGACCATCCATTTTTAGTTTTTCCAGTAAGTTTAAAAGCTCCCAGTATTCGTGTGTTATTAGGTGTTTTAGCATATTCGTCTTCCTCCAGATTTCTATTTAATTGAGGGCTATCACCTATTCGTCTTGAATAAAATAAATTATCTCTCGACCATGGATTTCCTCCAGGTGTTATTTGAAAATTAGTAATATTTTTTCCTTCAATAAAGAAAGGTCTTTTTTCTGTAAGAAAAGTTTCAAAAGCTGTAAGGTTAACCTCCGAAGGGTCTGCCTCTACCTGTCCAAAATCTGGATTAATAGCAAAATCAAGAATTAAATCATTTGTAATACCAATTTTACCATCTAATCCTGCATTATATGTAAAATCACTACCATCAGCAAACGGATTTCCTTCTTCCTTTTCGTATCTTTGATAACTACCCATTATATAAGGTGCAATTTCAATTTGTCGCTTTGGTTTTATATTTTTAATTCCGTCAATTTCTCCATATTGCCTCACCCAACCTGCTTTTTCTTTTGAAATATGATTCCAAAACACCAGTTCTTCTGTTCTGTATATTAGTCTTACAATTTGCAACCCCCATAACTGTTCTTCGCTTTTACCAAACCGTAACTGACTAAGCGGAATTTGTATTTCTGCATTCCACCCTTCGCTATGTACCATTGTTTTAGCGTTCCAAATAGGATCCCAGCTGTCGTCAAAATTACTACCATCAAGAGTAAAAATTCCATCGTTTTTTACACCAGCAGCATTCACAACAAAGGTAAAAGCAGTTTGTTTGTCGTTGTAGCTATCAATGTGTATTCCAGCTTTGTCTCCGTCCCAGGCATCACGTCTCGATAGTCTTTTGGTTATTTTATCAGCCTCAGTATCCATTAATTTAATGGCTACATAAATATTATTGTCATCGTATAATATTTTAAAAAAAGTTTTTTGAGAGGGAGTATCACCATTATTCGGCTCATGTTGTGTAAAATCTCCCTCCCACTCTATGGTAGTCCATGCTTTATCCTCAAAATTACCGTCAATTTTAGGAACAGCTCCAGTTATTCTATTTGTTGTATAAGTTTTTTGTGCAAAAATTGTTAACCAAGAAAAGCAAATTGTGAAAACAATAATAAATAGTTTTTTCATTTTTTAAATTTAAAATAAATAATAAATTAAAAATTTATCAAATTTACAACAATAATCTTAATTTTTCACAAAATAAAGATGTATTGCAAGTTTGGTATAACAAACAACAAAAATATTATTAATCCGTTTTTATTTATTAAGTGAAAATGAAATAATAAGTAACTAAAGTTTTTGCTTTCATTTTATATTGATTATCAATAATATATAAAATTAA
>JAOZTW010000686.1 GCA_029938985.1 Bacteroidales bacterium
AACCATAAACAGAAAGGAAAATGATTAATAATATTATTGCACCATAAAACCATTTATACCAAAACTGTAAATGAAATTTCATATCTTTGTTTTTCAAATTTTTGTAACCAAGTGCTTTATGGTATTCTCTGTGGCAATTTGGACAGAGAATTACCTTGTCTCCAATTTCTCCAAAAATATTTTTGGGTAAAATATGATGTTTATCAACATAAGTAAAAGTGTTACACTTGGCACAATATTGTTTTTCCATTTGTTTCAGTAAATTATTTTAAAATTGGTCGTTATTGCTTTGGTTTTTGAAGCAATAAGTAGAGAAGTAAAACCACCTATTCGTATTTGTTTAGGGTTTTTATTGAGCAAAACATCAAAAGCCATATTAAATAAATCTATTTTTTCAATATTTGATTTTTCTATTAGATTACTAAATAATTCGTACAAACTTTTGTGCTTGTCAATAACTATATAAGGTGTAACCATAAATGAAAAATCTGTTTGAATAGAATCATCAAAATGTCCCCAACCAATTTTTGGATTAACCGAAGCATCTTTATTTTCAGGAATCATTTTTGATAGTTCAATCCTAACTTTTTCCTTATCTGTTTCGGGGGCAAGTGATAATAGTTGTTTTAATTTCTGTAAAGCTATATTTAATTTCTCTTCTTTTTCCATATTAAAAATCTAAATTAAATTCCTTTTGTAATTTTGATAATATAGGATTTTTTTCTTGCAAATATTTATATTTATCAGTGTTTGAATAAGGACGAGTATTTGTTTTTACCTGTTCGGTTACTTCCACAACTAAATCAATACTTGAGTTATGTAACTCTCTTCTTAAAAAATTTAATATTGCAGATTTTTGTTTTTCAACATTTGCTTTTTGCGATTCGTTAATTATCGACAAATGCAATACATTGTTATCTTTTATAGTAGGAATAAAGTTTTTTAAACTACTATACAGTCTTGGTTCTGTTTTTTTAAGATTTAATGCAAATTCCTGCCATTTGTTTTTCACCTCAGATGCAACAAGAGGTTTGTTTGTAACAGTACTATTAGTTTGTTCTTTTATCTGAGGAGTTTCAATTTTCTTCTCTACTTTTTTGGGAATTCCATTCATTGCATTTTTAATGGAAAACGAAGTAGATTTGGGTTTTATCTTAACTTTTTCAGCTGGTTTTTCGGCCACCTCTTGTTCTTTATTTGCAACAACAACTTGAGCAGGCTGCATAGCTTGCACATTTTCTGCATTTTGTTTTTGCAGAAATTGCAATATATTGTTTAGTTTCAATAACATTAGCTCAACAAGCAGTCTTTTATTTTTTGCTAATTTGTATTGAACATCGCATTGGCTTGTAATACCAAGTGCTTGATACAGAAATGCAACAGAGGCTTTTTTACTTTGTTCAATGTATTTTTGTTTTATTGAATTACCAAGCTCCAACAGTTCAAGAGTTTTTGGTTCTTTTGACACAAGCAGGTCTCTAAAATGTGCACTAAGTCCGTTCACAAAGTTAATAGAATCAAAGCCTTTAGAAAGTATTTCGTTGTAAGCAAGTAGTGCTTCTGTATAGTTTCCTTCCAAAAAATTGTCAGTAAGTTTAAAATAATATTCATAATCTAAAACATTTAGATTTTCAATAACTTTTTCATAAGTAATATTTTTGCCCGAAAAACTAGCAATCTGGTCAAAAAATGATAATGCGTCTCTTAAGCCTCCATCTGCCTTTTGTGCCACAATATTTAATGCTTCGGGTTCGGCAGTAAAACCTTCTCGTTCGGCAATTGTTTGCAAGTGTTCGGTAATATCCTGTATTTTGATCCTGTTAAAATCAAAAATTTGACAACGAGACAATATGGTTGGTAAAATTTTATGTTTCTCGGTGGTAGCCAAAATAAAACGAGCATGAGGAGGTGGTTCTTCAAGTGTTTTTAGAAACGCATTAAATGCCGCCAACGACAACATGTGAACCTCATCTATAATATAAACACTGTATTTTCCAATTTGTGGAGGTATTCGCACTTGGTCTATTAGGTTACGAATATCCTCAACCGAGTTATTAGATGCCGCATCAAGTTCGTGAATATTGTAAGAGCGTGAACCATCAAATGCTTTGCACGATTCGCAAACACCACAGGCTTCAGTCGCATCGTTACGATTTTGACAATTAATTGTTTTTGCAAATATTCTTGCACAAGTAGTTTTTCCTACTCCACGTGGACCACAAAAAAGATAGGCATGAGCCAATTTGTTGGTTTTTATAGCATTTCGTAAAGTTGTTGTTATAGAGCGTTGTCCTACAACACTTTCAAATGTATCTGGTCGGTATTTCCTTGCCGATACTATAAAGTTTTCCATATAAGTATTATTTTTAATTTTTTACAAATTTATGTAATTATTTGTGTTTTGGCAAAATTTTTATTATATTTCAATTATTTGAAAAAAAAAAATGAACTAAGTTGTTAATTATTAGAAGTATATTTTGATAATAAAAGTTATTAATTATACCAACGCAGTTGTAAGGATTATTAAAATATGTTAAAAAATAAAAAAAATAAAAAATAATTGCAACTTTATTTATATTTACTATCTTTGCAGTGTCTGTATATAGACATAATTTTTTATTTATTAATTAACTTTTAAAATTTATTTTATTATGAAAAAGATTTTTTTATTTTCTTTCGTGTTGTTATTTGCTTGTAGTGCTTTTGCACAACAATCAAGTAATTTGAAATTGGATTTTATTGAAATTGAAAAAGTAACCCCGTTAGAAGAAGCAAAAGACTTAGATTGGATTTATTATTGTGGCGATCCATATACTGGTATTGGAACTGGAGATAATTCCGGTGATTTTGGTTGTTTTATGTATATTTCTGCAAACGACTTAGCTACTCATGATGGTCGTCAAGTTCAAAAAATTCAACTTTTAATAAGTCAACCAGAAAAGGTAACATCAGCAGAAGTGCGTATTTATGAAGAATCAGGAACTGGCTCACCAGGTACTCCTATCATAGTACAAAGTTTTACTCCAGACCCAAGTGGTGATGCGTGGACAGAAGTTATGCTAACCTTACCTTATATAGTAGA
>JAOZTW010000687.1 GCA_029938985.1 Bacteroidales bacterium
AAAAACAACTTCTCAATTCCTTAGCATTTTAATACTAATAACCTCTGCAATCAATTTAAATAATACATTAATAAATGACTATGAAATTATTAATAGTAAAGGCTTCTCCAAATATAGATGGATTTGCACATAAAATAGCAAAAGAATACAGTGAAACAAAAAAAACGAAAGACTGGGCAGTTGAAATTATTGATTTGTATAACACTGACATGGAACAGCCTTTTTATAAATTTGAAGAAAATGATTTTTATAAGAATAATCCTACAAAGGAAATTCTATACTATCAAGATAAAGTAAAAAAGGCAGATGAAATTGTTCTAACATATCCATATTGGTGGGGTGGATTTCCCGCAATATTAAAAAACTGGTTTGACTGGAATTTCCAAGCTGGATTTGCTTTTAAATATAAAGAAAACGGCATTCCAACAGGAATGTTAACAAATAAAAAAGTAAAAGTATTTGCAACTTGTGGAGCTCCGAAGTTTGTGCATATCATGACAAGAACATTATTTGCTCATAAAAGAACTATTAAAAGAAGTATTGTTGAAGCTTGTGGAATGAAACTAATTGAATTTAATTTACTTGGAGGATTTGACGGTAAAGGAAAGACGTATAAAAAAACACTAAATAAAGTTAAGAAAAGTGCATCTTATTAAGTAATTTATTACTAAGGAATTGTTAAATAATAAATTACTTATTTGCTAAAATAATTTTATAATTTAACAATTCTTAAATTATACTATTTTATCTATTTCTAATAAAATATAAACCCTAAAAATGGAAATTAGAAAACCAAAAAATGGAATAGGTGTGCCGAAACAAACACCTGATAATAATTTAATTAAAGACGTGGAAAAACTTGTTTCCGCAAATTTGCCTGAGATAGAATGGTCAAGTCTTAAAGACGAACTTGTTGAAAATAAGCTCTTTGAGACAGGAATGGTAAAACAAAAAACGGTTTATGCCAAAGTGCTTATTAATCTGTCTGGAGAGAATGCTGATAAGTTAATAAAAATTCTTGCATCGTCAGATATTGTAAAAATAAGAGGAATTTCACCGGCAATTATTAAGGTATTGTATGAAAATAATTTAGACAAAACATTAGAGGAATTGAAGTTTACTGCCGGCGTTGAAGGAACTGCGATAAGAGAATTTTCTTGTGGATTACTTCATAACTTATTTATAAAGCACGGTGTAAAAACAATTCTTGATAAAGTTTACGACTGGACAAAACATGAAAATGAAGGGGTAAGGAGAGTAGTAACCGAAGGCATACGTCCAAGATTAATGATGGTAAAACATATTGATGAACTTAAAAAAGACCCAAGTCTATTAAAACCAATATTGCAAAACTTATTAGATGATAATTCGTTGTATGTAAGAAAATCAGTAGCAAACTGCCTAAACGATATATCAAAAGACCACCCGAAAACATTATTGGAATGGACAAGCAAATGGACAAAAAACAATGAAATAAGTAAAGAACGCACTTTTATAATAAACAGGGCATTACGAACTCTAATAAAAAACGGAGATAAAAAAGCTCTCGAAATTTTGGGATATACTAATATTTCTAATTTGCAAATTGAATGGGAAAAAACATTACCCGATAAAATTAAAATAAACAGTGTTTTGCCTTTTGAATTATCAGTAAAGAACAATGCAAATAGAGATGCTAATATTGTAGTAAATCTTGAAATTGATGCACCTGGTAAGAATGAAAAAAGACGACTTTTTCAATATCAATTTGGAAAGGCGACAATAAAAAAATACACAAGTAAAATAATAACAAAAAAAATACATTTTACTCATAAAACAACTCAACAAAAGGAAAAAGGGACTTACATAATTAAGCTTTTTGTCAATAGTATTGCTTTTGGAACACAAAAGTTTGTTTATTAATACTTTAACTTTAATCATAATGAAAGAATTATTTTATATAAAAGACAAAATAATAAAAACAGATAAAGAACTTATTGAAAACGCATTAAAAGGTGATAAGTTTTCTTTGGAAAGTTTAATCAAAAGGCACCAGCCTTATATCTACAATGTAGCGTGGAAGATGACACTAAATCCGGAAGATGCAGAAGATATAACACAAGAAGTTTTGATAAAATCGATTACAAACTTATCAAAATTTCAATTTAAAAGTTCGTTCCAAACTTGGTTGTATAGAATAACATTTAATCATTTTCTTAAAATGAAAAAATCAAAACCTGAATTTCAAATAACAAGTTTTGAAGAATATGGAAATGTTTTAGAAAGTGTAGTTGATGAAAACTTATCGGAACAAGAAAAAACTGAATTTTCAGAATATATAGAAGATGTTAAAATAAGCTGTATGTCTGGAATGCTTTTATGCTTAGACAGGGACGAGCGACTTATCTATATTTTAGGAGAAATTTTTAATGCAAATAATAAAATAGTCTCTCAAATTTTAGAAATTTCAGCTGATAATTTTAGGCAAAAATTATCAAGAGCAAGAAAGAATTTAAAAAACTTCATGCACAACAAATGCGGACTTATAAATAAAAATAACCCTTGCAGATGCCATAAAAAAACAAAAGGATTTATAAAAAATGGTTGGGTAAATACCAAAGAACTAGAATTTAATATAACGCATAAACGGAAAATTTACGAACTATCAGAAACAAAATCAAAAAGATTATGTGAAAGTCTTGATGATGAATATGCTGTTTTATTTTCAGAACATCCTGTGCAAGAAAAATTTGATAGAAGTCAAATCATCAGTAACATTATAAATGATAATAATATAAAAGATATTTTTAATTTAAACTAAAACTGTAATAAAAGACTTAATGATACTGTTTAAAATTTGAGAAGAATATAAACAACAAGTTTTAGTAAGTGATAATAAATTGCCCTAACATTGTGTTTGTTGTCAGGCATTAATTTTGTTTTTTGTTTCGCCTACGGCTCACAAAAAAAAAAAAATAATGCCCGCCACAAAGCCCGAACCCGATATGCAAAACTAAAAAAATACAATAATATACAAATTATGGAAAATTTACGAGAATGTCTTGAAGGTTCAAAACCTTTTATGGAATTAAATAAAAGT
>JAOZTW010000688.1 GCA_029938985.1 Bacteroidales bacterium
CATATTTTTGTAAATACTTGTTAATCATACCAACACTGTTTTGTAGGGACTATCGAATAAGTTATCTTTGTAGAAAAACGATTGCTTATTGTAAAAAAAAGGAACATTTTAAAAGAATAATGTGGATAAATTTATTTGATTACAATTACATTAGATTTCATAAAAGTTTACGAACAAAAATATCGGATAAAAGTGAAAAGTTTGAAAAAAAATATATTCATAAAACTCCAGCAATGGAATTAAAAATTACAGAAAAACAATTAAATTGGAAATTTTTGCTAACTTACCCCGTTTTGTAACTAATTGATAGTCATACCAACACTGTTTTGTAGGGACTAACGAATTTTTTAAGATTATTTAAAATCAATCGTGTTTTTAAAATAAATTTTGTATTTTTGAATTTTATTAGCTATAATATCTCATTATACTAGAGTATTGTGTTTATTTAATGATAAATATAAATGTTTGTTTAAAAATAATTATATTTTATACTATTTCTTTTTTTAAAAAATATAACTTTAAGTGCTTGAAAATTAGTATTTATTGCTGTGTTTAAATAGTTTATTTTTTTTATTTTGAAAGAAATCTGAATTATTTAAAAAAACAAATTCAAAAAAAAAGTACAACAAAGCAAAATTTTATTTACTTTTGTAAATTTTCAAGTACAGGGTTTGTTCATAAAAAATAAAATCAGAAAATAAGAAGCTTATTTTCAAATTATTATAATTGATGATGTTTGATTATTCGTTTTTGTTCAACAAAAAATAAATTATTAATTTAAAGAAAAACAGCGGCTTAATTAAGGCTTATTTTTTTTATGAACAAACCCTGTTTTCAAGTATAGAGAAAGCTCTATTATAAAAAATTTTGTGTAATATATTAAATATTTTTTCTATAAATTGTTATGTTGTGAAACTTAGTTTTTTTAACAAAATATTTTATATAGTTGAATTTTAACGTGTAAACCAATTATTAATTCTTAGGCATATTAAAACAAACTATTGACGATTTAAACTTGTTCTCTTTATTTTTTACTTCTTCAAAAAAATATGCAAATATCTTGATATTATTAATATTTATTGAATTGTTAAAAAAAAAAATAACTTCTTTTAAATTTATCAATTATTTATTTAATATGCCTTAGTTGCCGTTTACAACCTTATGTATTTATATAACATAAAAAACATAAATATATTAATAAACAATACTTTTAGTGAAAATGAAATAATATGTAATACCAAAATAAACAAGTAGGTTGGAGTTAATTATTTTTTCTTTTTCACTTAGCATTAAAAAACTTACAATATAATACTGAAAAAATTTGCCAGCTACTTAATTGTTTTTAAAAGTGTAGCTATTTAAAGTATTATTTGATAATTAGAAAACAAACAAACAGTAAAAATGTATAGAACCAATAATTGTGGAGAATTAAGAGTCTCTGATATAGAAAAACAGGTAATGCTTAGTGGCTGGGTGCAAACAAATAGAAATCTTGGAGGCATGACTTTCATTGATTTACGAGACCGCTACGGAATAACACAACTTGTTTTTAATATGGAAACAAACGAAAAATTATGTAGCAAAGCTCGTAAACTTGGTAGAGAATATGTGATAAAAATAACGGGTAAAATTCAGGAAAGAAGTAATAAAAATAAAAATATACCAACTGGAGAAATAGAAATTGAGGTTTCAGAACTTGACGTGTTAAACAAATCGGATGTTCCCCCATTTACAATAGAAGATAAAACAGACGGAGGCGAAGAATTGTTGATGAAATATCGTTATCTTGATTTAAGAAGAAACCCCCTAAAGAAAGCCTTAGAGTTACGCCATAGAATGATTAGTGAGGTAAGAAAATATCTTGATAATCAAGCTTTTTTTGATATAGAAACTCCTGTTTTAATAAAATCAACTCCTGAGGGAGCAAGAGATTTTGTTGTACCTTCAAGAATGAATCCAGGTAATTTTTATGCACTTCCGCAATCACCACAAGTTTTTAAACAACTACTTATGGTGGCAGGTTATGATAAATATTTTCAAATAGTTAAATGCTTTAGAGACGAGGATTTACGTGCAGACCGACAACCCGAATTTACACAAATTGATTGTGAAATGTCTTTTGTAGAACAAAACGATATTTTAAATACTTTTGAAGGATTAGCAAAACATTTGTTCAAAACCATCAAAGGAATTGATATAAACGAAAATTTTATTAGAATGCCATATAGCGAAGCAATGGAAAATTATGGAAACGACAAACCAGACCTTCGTTTTGATATGAAAATAAACAATATAACAGAACTTACTAAGGGAAGAAATTTTAATGTTTTTGACCAGTCTGAATATGTAGGTGCTATTTGTGCGAAAAATTGCTCGTCAGATTATTCTCGCAAAAAACTTGATAAACTAATAAAGTTTGTAAGAAAACCTCAAATTGGAGCAAAAGGGTTGGTTTATGTAAAATGCAATCCTGACGGAACTTATAAATCGTCGGTAGATAAATTTTATTCTCAAGACGATTTAAAACTTTGGGCAGAAAAGTTAAACGCTAAACCCAATGACCTTTTACTAATAATCTCTGGAGAAAAACAACATAGTCTCAAAGTGCTAAGTGAATTAAGATTAGAAATGGCAAAAACTCTTGAACTTATGGATAGTAATAAATTTGTTCCTTTGTGGATTGTAGATTTTCCTCTTTTAGAATGGGACGAAGAATCTCAACGATTTCATGCAATGCATCATCCTTTTACATCTCCAAAAAAAGAGGATTTTGAACTTCTTGAAACATCTCCCGAAAAAGTAAGAGCAAATGCTTATGACCTTGTTATTAATGGAGTTGAAATTGGTGGAGGTTCAATTCGTATTCACGATAGCAAATTGCAAGCAACAATGTTTAAATTACTTGGTTTTACAAATGATGAAGCACAAGAACAATTTGGTTTTTTAATGAATGCTTTTAAATATGGTGCACCACCACACGGTGGAGTAGCTTTTGGTTTAGACCGTTGGGTAGCACTGTTTAATAATTCAGAAAGCATAAAAGAAGTAATTGCGTTTCCAAAAAACAAAACAGG
>JAOZTW010000107.1 GCA_029938985.1 Bacteroidales bacterium
TTTCAATATCTTGTTCAATAGAAATCCAACCATTGTCTTTAACTATTAATTGAGCAGCACCTCGCAAATTTTTATCAATATCTTGTTCTATAACAATGGAATTACCAGATAAACGACTTTCTAATTTTACATCATCACCTTCTTGAACCGTAAGAATAGCATTTGAACTTATACGAAGTTCTCTAAAATAAGCATTTGTACCAATCACATCTATTGAACCGTTAACAATTGTAACAGAATCGTATTGTGAAGGAACTACTGCTGGAGTCCAAGAAGTAGAAGAACTCCAATCTCCCTTGGCACCTGAATTTACAATACTACTTGCCGAAAACACATTTACAGTATCTTTAATCTCACATTCTCCACTTGTTACAGTCCAGAAAAACTCAGTTTGTCCATCTGGAATATTGTTAACCAAAGCATTTGCATTGTCAATATTCTCAATTTCAACTGCTTGATTTATTGTACTCCATTGTCCAACAGCTGGTAAAGTTACTGCAGTAGCATTTAATTGAATTGAAGTAGTTGGTATAGGATATGTTGCAGAATACATTGCAGTATCGTTTCCTGCAAAAGCTGTAACATAATTCCAATTAATAATAACTTGGTCTGAAACAGGAGTTCCATTTTGGTCAACTGTCCAAGTAAATATGTTTTCACCCTCGGTTAGTTCACTTACCATTGTAGTTGTATTAGTATAGTCTTCAATTATTGTAGTTCCATTAGTAGTTGACCATTCTCCAATAAATGGAAATGGGTCTGCGGCTTGAAGAAAAGCATAATCTACACAAACTTCTTGGTCTGGACCAGCAGAAACACCATTGTAGAGTTGGGTTATTTCTGTGTCAGTTAGTGCATAGTTAAACACCGAAATATCATCAAGTTTTCCATTAAAAAAATTATCTGGAGTAGGTTGCATTTTATGTCCAAAAACTGGAGGTTCTGACATGTCGCTATCCACATCTCCTAATTCGTGAGCAGTAGTGCCAACTTCTGTGCCATCAATATAAATAAATATATCAGTTGCATTTTTTTTAACAGTAAAAAAATACCATTCATTTATAGGTATATTTTCAGACAGGCTATACGAATTTGAATCATCTGACAAATAAAATGTTAAATATTGTTCGGTTGAGTAAAACACACTAACATTTTGATCTATTTTTTCTGGAGGAAATCGTCCACTATCCCAAATATATTGGTCTGTACTTGGGATTGAAGCTGGATTAAACCAGCCTGAAATAGTAAAATCATTTGTATTAAAATTAATTTGATTTGAAAGAATAATATGATCATTAGTACCATCAAAACTATATGCAGAGTTTGGGTTTTCAAATCGGTCGTTTACCAAAGTTGGGTCTCCCAAAAAGTTCCCATGATTATTAAAACCACTTGTATCATCTGCATTACCATTAAATGGATAATGTGCTATTCTTTGCGAAGGAGGATTACCCATAATTAGTTGAGTGTATGTCGAAAAAATTGATAATTCTTGATAATTTGAATTTGTTATTTCACAATAATATTCATCTTCGTTCTCTGCACTAAATGCTTCTATTTGAAAATACATCTCGCTTGATACTAAATCTGGTTCACCATCATTAGCTTTATACCAGTGATACGAATTTTCTGCATCTCCAATAGTTTGAGAAGTCATGGTAGTGATATCCAATTCAATAAAACCATTTTTTTCTACAAAAAAAACATTTTGAATAGTTAAATCTGCTTGTGGAGAATATGTAAAAAGGTCGGCAGAAGTGTTTATATTTACTAAGTCATTAAAAACTAATTTATTATGAGATACATTTAATTTATCTAAAATAGTAAGGGCTGACAAAGCAGGCATGTTCTCAAATAAATTATCTTGTAAAAATAATTCAGAAAGATTATAAAGACTACTTATTGCTTGTGGAATATTTTTGAGTTTATTGTTTTGTAAGTGTAAAGAAGTTAAGCTTGTACAACTTCCAATCTCAATTGGTACATTCCCAACAAAATTATTGTTACTTAAATTTAAACTGCTCAAATTGTTAAGCATACCTATTTCTGGAATTATGTTACCTTCTAATTGATTTTCGCCAAGCAACAAGGTGGATAGATAAGTTAAATTTCCTATTTGTTGTGGTAAGTTTCCCGAAAGATTATTTGATGATAAATATATTCCAATTATATTTCCTTCTTCATCAAGCGTTATTCCATGCCAGTCATGAACATTGCCAGTAAGCCAATTTGTGTTCACTGTCCATCCATCGCCATCTGTTGACTGATATAGTGCTTTAAGTGCAAGCGAATCCTGTGGTGTAGGAAACGGTTGAGCTTTCAATAAATTACTACTTAAAAAAATAAGTAATAGTACATTTACTAATAAGAATGATAATTTTTTCATAGTTTTAAGGTTTTAATTTGTTAATAATAAGGTAATAAGATTTTAAAATAGTCGTGTATTCATTTTTCTAATTAGGGTTTAAAATAAAAAATAAGGTTTTTAAAGAACAAAAAGACAAATATAATAATATTATTTATAAAATGCACTATTTTTAATGTTTAAATTTTAATGCCAATAATAATAATATCGTCTAATTGTTCAAATTTTACTTTGCTTTTTTTGGTATCCATCCAATTAATGAGAGTATTATCAAGCATATCATTTTGTTTATTTAGGTCTAAATTAGAATTTTTTATTAATAGATTTTTTAATTGTTTTGAACTAAATTTTCTGCCATCAATTCCTCCAAACTGGTCAATATATCCATCTGAGTATATGTAAATATGGTCTCCTTTTTTTATTTTTATTATATTGTTTTTAAATGGCTTTTCTTTAAGATATATTCCTATAGGCATTCTATCTGCTTTGTATTCAATACATTTATTCTCTCTTATTATTATTAAAGGATTGTAAGCTCCTGCGTAATTCAAATATTGTTTTTCAAAATCAAAAATACATAGAGCTATATCTAATCCATCTTTTGACTCTTCTATCTTGCCTGTTTGACGTAATGATTTTTTTACGTAACTTCTTAATTCATTTAATATTAAATCTGCTCTTATTTTTTTAGTTGGCGTATTATTAATTATATGATTTAAAAATGAAATTCCAAGCATACTCATAAAAGCACCTGGTATTCCGTGTCCAGTACAATCTGCTGCAGCAATAATAGATAGATGTTCTTTTTTTAGAGCCCAATAAAAATCGCCACTAACAATATCTCTTGGTTTAAAAAATATATAATGTTGTTCAAAAATGGTTTTTAATAATTCGTCTGGCGGTAAAATTGCTTTTTGTATTCTTTTAGCATATTTTATACTTTTAGTAATTTGAGATTGTTGTTTTGATATTTCATCATTTTGTATTATTAAAATATCTCTTTGTTCTTGTATCTCATCTCTTTGTTTTTCAATTTCGTTTTGGTGCTTTAGTAAGCTGGAATTTTTTGTAATAATTTCGTAATTTTTAGTTTTCAATAAATCATTTACAACTTTTTTTTGTTTATAGCTTCTTAAAATAACAATTGCAAGAAATAGCATTAGAATAAATGCAATGATAAAAAAAACTGATAATTGTTTCTGCTTGTTTAACTTTACATCTTGTTGTATTTTATAAGTTTGTTGTTCTAATTCTTTGTTTTTTATTTGTTTATTAAATTCTAATTGTAACTCCATTTTTGTAAATAGATCTGTCATTTCTTCACTTTTCAAACTATCTTTCAAAAAATGATATCTATCATTATATTTCATTGCTTTTTTGTAATCTGCAATTTGAATATATAATTTTTTTTGTTCTAAATTTATATTTCTTTCTATTACAGGAGCTTTTATTTCTTTGGAAATATTATATGTTTTTAAAAAATATTCTTTTGATTTTGAATAATTTTTCTTTTTCAAATAGTAAACCCCAAGATTTTGATACGCATTTGCTACACCAAAAGAGCTATTTAATTCCTGCCAGAGATTCAAACTTTTCATAATAACTTCATAAGCTTTTTCTAAGCTGTCTGTTTTCAAATAAATTAAACCAATCGTTTCATTAGCTTGTGCCAAAAGTCGTTTATCGTTTAACTGTTCTCCGATAGGAATAATTTTCCAATTATAATCCAAAGCAAGTTCGTATATAGGTTTTGAATATTGAGAATATACAGTTCCTATTCTATTGTAACATTTAGCAATTCCTTTTTGAGAATCAATTTCTTTATAAATTTTTAGTGCGTCAAAAAAATACTCCAAAGCCGTTTCATACATTTCCTCGCCTTGTTCTAAATTAACCAAACCAATAGCGTTGTATAGTGTTGCAACACCTTTCTTGTCGTCTAATTCAAACCGCATTTCCAGACTTTCAAAAAAATATTTTAATGCTTTTTCATAATTTCCCTGTTGATGAAAAACACTACCAAGATTTCTAACAACTCTGGCTATATTCATTTTATCTTCAAGTTCGTTGTACAATTCTAAGCTTCTTGTGTAATGTAAATAGGCACTTGTATAATCACTTTTGAGAAAATACACACCTCCCATATTTTTATTAGCTTTAGCCTCACCTCGTATATACAGAATATCCTGAGCAACCTTAATTGCCTTATTTCCAAAACTTATAGCTTTTATATTATCAGATGTTTTTAGAGACCAACAAATTTTATTAAGATTTATAACATAATTAGTATCCCTATCAGAGTTCTCTATTACTTTTATCAAGCTATCAATCTCTGGATTGTTTTGAGAATATACATATCCATTTAATAACAAGATGATTAAAAGTATTAATTTTTGTATTATTTTCATATCAATAATATAATTGGCAAATGTTATACCTAAGTTGTATTTAATTTATTAAATTTATAAAAGGACAAATAAACAAATAGATTGTGTTACTTATTTTTCGCTTTCACATAAGGAACTGTATTCAACAACACTGAGTTTGTTCATAAAAATACGACTTAACTAAGCTGTTTTTCTATAAATTAAATAATATTTAATGAGAAAAATGTAACTCCAAGATACTGTTTGTAGAAACGAAAAATCGTTGCAGACTGGTTACAAATTACCTGACACATAGTTTATTCACTTATTTTTCAAGCTGGGTTTAAAGTTCCATTTTTATTGAACAAACCATGTTCTATAATAAACAAGTTTTTATAATTGATAAAAATACTATTTTAAATATTTATATAAAATTAAAAATGAAAAAATTAAAGATTTTTTGCATTTGCAAACAAAAACAGGAAAGTTTTATTCTCTTAAGTGAAACTTTCAATTGCCTAAAAATAAAAGTATTATACATAATTAAACTTTTACATCTTTATTCTAATACTTAAAACGTTTTTTTTTGTAAAAATAATATATATTTTATTTGTTTATTAATTTTAGGAATATACTTTTGCAAACTTTTTTAAGTGAAAATGAATTAATTTGTAACACAAAGATATTTCGTTTTTTTGTTCTTATAACAATTTAATAACCAGATAGTAGTGAGCTACTTAACGGCTTTTTAAATTTTTAGAACTACAAAATAAACAAGTAAATTTGAGTTAATTTTTTTTTTTTTTCATAAAGTAAATCAAATACAGTAAACATTATTTATTAATTTATTAAATTGTTATTAAAATGAAAATTGTAACAAAAGAAAGATTTCTTTCAAAAGATTGGTTTAAAGCTTATTCGTTAATATTAACGGGGACTTTTATTATGGCTGTAGGTTTTGTTTTATTTATATCTCCTTACAAATTAGCACCTGGAGGGGTTTATGGTATAGCCATTGTTTTGCATCACCTTACTGCAGAAATACATCAATTTCTACCGCAGGGCTTGCCAATCGGATTAACGGCGTTGTGTATGGATATTCCATTAGCAATCATTGGTACAAAAATATTAGGTCCTCGTTTTGGGAGAAAAACTGTTGTTGGATTTGTTTCTACGGCAGTTTTTGTTGACCTTTTAGAGTATTTATGGGGAAGTAAACCATTTGTAGAAAACGACCCATTGTTGTCTGCAATCTTTGGTGGCGTGTTTGTAGGAGTAGGGTTGGGCTTGGTTTTTAGATCACAGGCAACATCTGGCGGAACTGATATTGTGGCTATGATTGTTGAAAAAAAAACAAAGTTACCATTAGGACAACTTATGATTTACATTGATTCAGCTGTTGTGCTAATAACTTTTGTCGCTTTTAAAGATTGGAGCATTCCGCTTTATTCTTTGATAGTTATATTTGTATCGGGAAAGGTTATTGATCTCATTTTACAAGGAGCAAGTCTTAAAAAGGCTGTATTTATTATTTCGGAAAAACACGAACAAATAAGTAATGTAATTATAAAAGACCTTGGGCGTGGAGGAACGTATTTAAAGAGTGAAGGAATTTTTCATAATAAAGAAAAAAAAATGATTTATAGTGTGTTAGGAAGAAGAGAGTTAGAGGTTTTAAAAAATAATATAAAAGATATTGACCCAAATGCTTTTATTACTATTCTTGAAGCAAAAGAAACTATTGGAGCAGGTTTTAAACAATTGAATGAATGAAAAATACTGTTGAAATTCAGTGGAAGTAATGTACTAAAATTGGGCATGTTTCATTTATGGTTTACATTTTTTAGCCACGTCCTTTAGGACGTGGATTGATTAATCCCTCATTCTGCAACTGAATTTCTATCGTTTTTCAATTGAATTTCAATTGAATTTCATTTCTACCATTCATGTGAATGTGTTTCAGCACCTTCGGCTTCTTTTATCATTTGAGAATATTCTTCGTCAGATAAATCGTTGTAATAAAAATTTACTGGATTAACTGGTTCGTTGTTAATTCTTACTTCATAATGTAAGTGATTACAAGTTGATAGTCCTGTATTTCCAACAAGACCAATTTTATCACCTCGTTTAATTTTCTGCCCTGGTTTTACTAACATTTTATTTAAGTGAGCATAAACTGTAATATATCCGTATCCATGATTAATTCTAATGTGATTTCCATATCCTCTACAGTTTGCATCAGCTCTAACAACTACGCCATCACCCGAAGCATAAACAGGAGTACCTTTTGGTGCTGTCAAATCTATTCCTGCGTGTAATCTTAAATATCCTAAAATTGGGTGCATTCTATATCCAAATGGTGAGCCAAAGCGTGTAAGATCTTTGTTTGCAATTGGTTGAATTGCAGGTATGCAAGACAACATTTTTTCTTTATTCTTTACTAAGTCAACTATCTCGTCATAAGATTCTGACTGAACAAGGAGTTTTTTGGAAACTCCAACAAGTTTTCGTGTACTGTTAATCATTAATTTTGATTCACTGTATCCTTTCATAGACTGGTATCTATCTGTTCCTCCATGCCCTGCATTTCTTATAGAGGATGGAACTGGTTCTACTCCAAAAACCATTCGATAAACATCATCATCGTTTTCTTGTAACTCTACTAATGTTTCCGATATTTTATTGATTTTTTTATTGAGTTGTTTGTAGGCATGTTTAAATTCTTGATTTTTAGCTAATAATTTGTTTTCTAAAGGGGAATTGAAATAATATGTGCCAAATACGGCGAGGATAGTTCCTATTACTAAGGCTGCTAATGACTGTGGTAGTACTCTTTTTAGAAAAAACTTTTTAAAGCTAAAACTCACTTTTTCATAACTTAAAGTCTCAAGGTTAAATTGATATTTTTCTCGTTTCATGATTTGTTAGGTTTTAGTTAAACTTATGATATCCACTAAAATTAAATTATAGTTATTACTTTTGGCGTTTTTTCACGTGTATCAATTTCTTCGTTACTTTTGAAATATTAAAATGCTCATTTACAAAGGTAAACTTTAATTCTAATATTTCAAAAAAGCCTTAAACTTGACACTCACGAAAAACGCCTTACTTTTATAGTAAACTTAAAATTTTAAATTAATAAACTACTTTAATTTTTAGAGTTATATTTTACAATAATATCTGATTTACAGGATAATAATAATTCTACAACATACTAATCAATTGCAAATGTACTAATTAAATAGTAACCACCAAGAAATTACACAATATTTTTTTAAGACTTATTTCTATAATTTGACTAATGTACAGATTTATAGATAACTATATATAAAATTATTTTATTAACATTTTATCAACAGCTCATTAACAAATCGTTAAATTAGGAATAATTTAAAACAAAGGTAGATTAATATTCGAATAAATTTTATAATCAACTGACTATAAGCAATAAACAATTATCTTCCTCTGTACTAATGTCAATTATAAGCGACTTAATCAATCGTGTTGTTGTCATTAATCTATAATTATTGTAAAATATTTCACTTTAACAAATACAAAAAACAGACCAAAAAAACAAGCTCTAATATGTCAACATTTATATTGTTTAATATCAAAGTATTAAGAAATAAATTCTTTTTAATTAAAGAAAAAAATCATTTTTTTACAATAAGATAAGAAAAATAATATATATTTGTAAACTAAAGAAGTACTCTAAGCAACTAAATATTTTTTTGAGTACTATAAGATATAAGTAGTTAACCATAAATAAACAACGCTTTTTAAGGTCAATTTTAGCATTATGCTTTGTTGTAAAAGATTACCATATAAAGAATATACAATATTTACTCCTTGCCTAATACAAAAATAGCCTTTAGAAATGTGTTGTTTATTTATGATTACCTACTTAGGCATATTAAAACAAATAATTATTAATTAAATTAAAAACCACTTTATTAAATGAAAAAAATAAATATTATTTCAGTTGTTTATCTATCTTTTTTATTATTTTGTATATCATGTACTCAAAGTAATTCTACTGAAGCTACCATAAATAATCAGCTGTCAACTACGCAGATAACAACATTATCTGATTCAACATTGAATAAAAATAATGAAGAAAACAATACAGTAAAAATCACAAAAGATACTATAAGTATAATAGGTGTTGGCGATATGATGTTAGGAACACATTATCCTACTTCTCCAAATTACTTGCCTAAAAACAACGATTACAACTCTTTGCTTGCTCCAGTTG
Organism: Bacteroidales bacterium; assembly: GCA_029938985.1. Taxonomy (GTDB): domain Bacteria; phylum Bacteroidota; class Bacteroidia; order Bacteroidales; family JAOZQN01; genus JAOZQN01. The sequence goes on from JAOZTW010000107.1 coordinate 8,987, forward strand.
TTGATGTGTTACGTAATGCAGATTTAACTTTTGGAAACTGTGAAGGAACTTTTTCTGATGATATTTCTTATGTAAAAGGCTGTAACGACCCAAAATGGTGTTACAGATTTTGTATGCCAGAGGATTATGTAAATGGGTTTGTAAATGCTGGTTTTGATGTACTTAGCGTTGGTAACAATCATCTCGGAGATTTAGGTAGTTATGGAAGAAAAAATACAGTTAAAGTAATTGAAGAAGCTAATATTCATTATGCAGGATTAACAACCTGTCCAAAAGATACATTTACTTTGGAAGGAATAAAATACGGTTTCTGTGCATTTGCTCCAAACGAAGGAACATGTCAAATTACAAACTACAACCTTTTAACCAAAACAGTTAAAGAACTTAAAGCAGAATGTCAAATAGTGATAGTCTCATTTCATGGAGGAGCAGAGGGGAGTAAACATGAACATATTACAAGAAATACTGAATATTTTTTAGGACATAATAGAGGTAATGTTTACAAATTTGCACACACTGCAATAGATGCTGGTGCTGATATTGTTTTTGGACACGGACCACATGTTACAAGAGCAATTGAATTGTACAAAAACAGATTTATTGCATATAGTATGGGAAATTTTTGTACATATAGACGATTCAATATTAGAGGAGTTAGTGGATTAGCTCCAATTATAAAAGTACGAGTAAATGATAAAGGCGAATTTATAAACGGTGAAATAACTGCTGTATATCAAGATAAATTAACTGGTACAAAACTTGACCCAGATAATAAAGTTATTAAAAGAATGCAAGAACTTATTGTTCAGGATTTTCCTGACTCTAAGCTTATTTTATCCGATGATGGAGAAATTACCAAAAAATAGATTTTAAATAACAAACTACCATGAAAAAATACATTTATATCTTTATTCTCTCGCTAATAGGCACTGTAGTTAATGCACAACAAGATGCTATGTTCACTCAATATATGTACAATACAATGTCTGTAAATCCTGCTTATGCCGGTAGCAAAAACATATTAACAACTACTGCCCTGCATCGCTCACAATGGATTGGATTTGAGGGTTCACCACAAACACAAACAATAACAATTGATGCACCATTTTATGAAGAAAACATTGGAATTGGTGCTTCTATTATTAATGATAAAATAGGACCTGTAAATTCGTCTTCTATAAATTTTGATTTCTCGTATAGAATAAGAATTACAAAGAAATCAAAGTTGGCATTTGGGCTTAAAGGAGGAGTAAATTTACTAAATATAAAACTAAGTGAGTTGTGGGTACATGATAAAAATGAAAATATATTTCAACAAAATATTGATACTCGAATAATGCCAAATTTTGGTTTTGGCTTGTTTTATTATACTCAAAAATTTTATATTGGTTGCTCGGTTCCAAAATTATTGAAAAATAAATTTTCGGTTAAAGAACTTGCATCTTCTATGCAAAATTCAAAACAAACAAAGCATTTTTTTATTATTTCAGGTGCAACTTTTCAAATTAACGATGATATAAAAATAAAACCGTCAACTATTATTAAAATTACTGCAAACGCACCTATTCAAATGGATATTAGTCCAGTTATAATGTATAAAGACTATGTTTGGGGAGGTTTGATGTACAGAACAGGAGATGCTCTGGGCTTACTTTTTGGTTTAAATATAACAAAACAATTTGCATCAGGATATTCTTTTGACTGGTCGTTGGTTAATAAAACTGCAATATATAACGCAGGTACTCACGAACTTATGTTGCAATATTATTATTTGTTAAAACCCAAACCAAAAGTTATGTCTCCAAGACATTTTTAAAAAGTGAAAATGAAAAGAGTTGTTATTGCTATTTATTAAAGTTAAAAGCTTTTAATAACTAAAGTTTTTGCCTTCATAATTGTCAGATTATTAGATAGTTGTAGTTTTTTATTGAAAATACAACACCCAGATAATCAATATATTAAGTTTTCACAAATATCACTTAATTAGCAT
>JAOZTW010000108.1 GCA_029938985.1 Bacteroidales bacterium
ATTTTTACAGGATTAAAAGTAATGAGTGGAGTTTCTATAAAAACAGTATTCCAATTTGCCATTGCTCCGTTCCAAAGTCCTGGAAGTTCCTGAGCTTTAAGGTCTTTTCCATCCTTTGATTTTTCAGAAATAAAACCCGCATTATGGTCAATAAAATTGATTAAATTAAATTTTTCGCCTTTATAATTTTTCACTCCACAAACTAAATCTACTGGATTAAAATGAGTCGCATTTTGGAAAATTTTATTTGTCTCTTCACAACTCAAATCTATTTGACTTTTTTCTACAATTTGTAATGAAGTTGTTTTATCTTCATTTTTCACAAAAAAAGGACCACCACCTGGTTCTGCTTGATTTTCAACCATTCCACATACTCTAATTGGTCTATCTAATATTTTTCGTATAAAACTTATTTGCTCTGCAATATTGTATTTTTCAATATCTTCACTTGTTTTTACATTTAATTCATTTTTAATAAAATTCAATATTACAGGAATTTTTTCAGAACTAAATTTTTCCTTATCAAGCTCTTGTAAATATGCAAATATTTTATTTTGATATTCAATTAGTTTTCCTGCAAGTGCTTTTTTGTATTCATAAGTTGTTGATTTTAATCGGTCAGGAATAATATTATCAATATTTTTCACAAAAATTATATCTGCATTTATATCGTTCAAGTTTTCGATTAATGCACCATGTCCACCTGGTCTAAAAAAAATTGTCCCATCATTGTTTCTAAATGGTTTATTTTCCATATCTACGGCAATAGTGTCAGTAGCTGGCTTTTGTATTGAAAAAGCATAATCAAATTTTAGACAAAATTCGTTTTCATATTCTTGTTTTTTTATTTCAATAAGACTTTTGAAAAGAGAAATATGTTCTGGCGAGACTGTAAAATGTACTTTTGCAATATTTTGCGAATTTGCATAGTTGACCGCCTCTACTAAATGCTCTTCAACCGATGTTCTATTTTGATTTTTATATTTATGAAATTTTAGTAATCCTTTTGGTAGCTTGCTATAGTTTAAACCTTTTTCAAATAAAAAAACTTCAAATATTTTTTTATATTCCTGTTTTTCAATAGCTTCGTTTATATCAATTTTAAAATTTTCTTTCACTTGGTAGTTTAATTCATCAAAAAAAGCAAATTCTTTTATTCTTCTAAAAAATTCTTTTATCTGATTGTCTGAAAGTTTTGTGTTTTCACTATTAAAATAGGAAAGTTGATTTTTAAACATTCTTGTGGCTGCTCCCGAAGCTGGTACAAATTTTATAATATTTTTTTCTTCACAATATTTATTATAATTTTCAGTATTTTTTTTAATATCATTTTCAGATAATTTTAAAATACCTCCATTTTCTATAGTTGCTGCATCTTTTATTAATGCAAAAGGAAATCCTGTTTGAAAATTTGTTATTTGCTTATTAACAACCTCTAATGCTATTCCCTTTTCTTCAAATTGTTTTTTATCTTTTTGTGTAAACATAATTTATTTATAAATTATTAATTAATGTAAAATATAATCCTATTTTAAAATTTAGTTACAAATTCAATATGCAAAAATAATAAAATTTTTATAAATTCTGTTTTATTTACATTGGTTTTAACTTTTTTTTTCTTATATAGAAAAATACAAACCATAAAAGCTCAAAAAATAAGTGAACTGGAACAAGTAATCGTGTTGTTGCTACCCAATTAATATAACTGTTGAGTAATTTTTAAAGCTCATAGTCTGAATGGGAAAATATATTTGATAGGACATTATTTGTTAATTTTTATTATTTTTTATAAAAATCTATTGTTTTTTTAAAGTTTAAATCATTTGAATTTACAACTTTAACTATGTTTTTATGAATAGTTAATGTAAAATTAATTACTGAAAACAACTGAACACAATTGGTAGTAATAGTTAGATTATTTTTCACTTAGTGAAAATGAAATAATAAGGAACTCCAGAATACGCCGTTTTTTTATTCTTCTATTATTTTAATAAATCTGCAAATAGTGAGCTATTTAATGACTTTTTAAAATTTTTAAAAGGGCAAAATAAACAAGTAGATTGGGGGTTAGTTATTTTTTCTTTTTCACTTAGGTTTAATTTTAACATTTTTTGTGAAATAACTTTGTATAAAAAATTATAAATTGATATTATAAAAAAAACATTTAATTGCTTATTTATCTACATATTAGTATTATAAAAATCAGTTGATACTTATTTTTTTTATAACATTTTAAATATACTAAGTTGAAATAACAAAATATTTATTTTATATTTGCAAATATATTTATTTTTTATAAACAAATTAAAAAAAGAAATAATTTTTTATAAAGCCTCTAATTGAAAAATAAATATTAAGAATTTTACGCGTTTTTCACGAGTGTCAAGTTCAAGGCTTTTTTAAAATAATTAGAATTGAAGTTTATCTTTGTAAATGAGCATTTTAATATTTTAAAAGTAACGAAAAAATTGATACTCGTGAAAAACGCCGAATATTAATTTAATATAATTTTTAAATCATGAAAAAAACACTATTATTACTACCAGTTCTTTTAATTTTAATTTTTAGTAGCTATGCACAAGACGTTAAAAAACAAAGTATAGAAACAAGTATTAACTCTGCAACGGTTTATCTTACTGGTGCAGAAATTATTAGAACAAAAAAAATAAATATTCAAAAAGGAAGAACAGAACTTGTTTATACAAATATTTCTCCCAAAATAAATTCGAGAAGCATTAGAGTAACCACAAGTAATGAAGTGGAAATTTTAAGTATTTCAAGTAAAGTTAATTATTTGACAAAAGTAAAAGAGCAACCTAGAATTATTCAATTAAAGGATTCATTAATAATAGTTTCGGACAGAATACAGTTGCTTGCCGACCAAACAAATGCTTTTAATATTGAAAAACAAATGCTTTTGGAAAACACCTCAATTGGTGGACAAAACACTGGTGTAGATATTACTGCCTTAAAAGAAGCATCTGATTTTTATAGAGTGAGAACTTTAGAAATAAATGTTGAGTTATCTAAATTCAAAAAAGAAACTACCGAATTAAGCCTAACATCCTATCGTTTGCAAAGAGAATTAAATGAATTAAATGCTAATAACACTTACACAAGAACTGAAATTATTATTTTAGTATCTTCCGAAAAAGCTACCTCGTCGGATATTGAACTTAAATACTTGGTATCTAATGCAGGATGGTCGCCAGCTTATGATATAAAAGCCGAAGATACCGACAAACCAGTTGAACTAATTTATAGAGCTAAAGTATTTAATAATACCGATATTGACTGGAAAGATTTGCAAATGACACTCTCAACCGCAGACCCAACTTTAGATGTTACTCAACCAAATTTACAGCCATGGTATTTAAACTACAACACACTTGTTTATACCAACAATAATTTTAAAAAATCTTATGGAGAAATTCAAATAAGTCAAGAAGAAGGTTACACGCAAAATGCTTATTTTAATGATATTCAAAATTTTGAAAGTGAAATACAAATAACTGATGGGAGTTATGCAGAAGTTGCTGTTCCTGAACTGAGTGCAGAATTTGATATTGAAAAACCATACACAATTCCATCAGACGACAAACCATATTTAGTAGATGTGAGCGAACACGAACTTCCTGCGACTTTTAAACACTTGGCAGTAACTAAATTAGACAAAGATGTGTTTTTACTTGCCAGAATAACTGGTTGGGAAGACTTAAATTTAGTGGAAGGTCCTGCAAATGTTTATTATGCAGGTACATATCTCGGTCAATCGTTTATAAGAACTCGTAATGTGAGCGACACCTTAGACCTCTCGTTGGGACGAGATGGAAAAGTAATTGTAACACGTTCTAAGTTAAAAGATTATACCAAAACACAATTTATTGGTAATAAAAGAAAAGATACTCATACTTATGAACTTGTAGCAAAAAATAATAGGAAATCACCAATAACCATTGAAATATTAGACCAAATTCCAATATCGCAATCAGCAGAAATTGAAGTAAAAATATTAGAAACTTCAAAAGCAGTCTATAATGAAACAACAGGTGAATTAAAATGGCAATATCAATTAGAACCAGGAGAGACAAAAAAAATAAAATTATCGTTTTCGATAAAATATCCAAAACAAAAACAAATTCAATATAAACAACAAAAATCAAGAAACGTAAGGTATTTTTAATTTAATGGAATAAATCTGTTTTTGAGAATTATTTGGGCGTTTTTCACGAGTATCAATTTCTTCGTTACTTTTGAAATATTAAACTACTCATTTACAAAGGTAAACTTCAATTCTAATATTTAAAAAAAGCCCTGAACTTGACACTCGTGAAAAACGCCATTATTTGAAATAAATATATTCTTTAACATAAAGAACACTTATTAAAAAAGGAAAAAAAACAAGTTTAAATAAATAAATTAATAATTTTAATTTGCCCAAATTTAATAATTCATATAAAATTTTATTTTTTATATCCATATAATTAATTAGATTTTGGGTACTCATAAAAAATCTAATATCAAGGTTTTAAAATTTTTAAAAATTTCAATTTACTTCTGTAAATGAATGTTTTAAAAAATTTTCATGAAAATCTGGTGTTGGATTTTTTAAAGCTAAATTTTAAGTTTTTTGAAGAATTTATGTATTGGAAATATTCTCTTTTTTTTTGTTTTACAATTTATTATAGTTTGCACAATAAATTTTTAATGTTTTTTTTTGTTATTTATAACAAAAAAATTTATTTTTGTTGAATCAAATTATTTTAAAATAACACATAAACAACAAGATTGGAGTTTTTCCTTTTTTAGTGAAAAATACCATATTTTTTAATTTATAAATTTATAAAAAATGAAATCAATTAGAATTATTCTTCTTACACTTATTATGTTAATTGGGGTGTCAGAAAGCTTTGCACAAGTAAAAAAATCAAGAAAACTACAAAAAGCTGATAGTTACTTTGCAGTCGGAGAATACCTTGAGGCATTAGAACTATATACTAAATTGTATCCTAAATCTAAAACAAAAACTGAAAAAGCAGATATATCATTCAATGCAGGAATGTGTTGTAGAGGTATGTTTGATGCAAATGGTAGTCTCAAATGGTTTAGAAGAGCAATTACAAGCAAACATCAAAACCCAATTATACATCTGTATGTTGCAGAGGCATATAAGGTTAAAGGCGAATACGAAGATGCCAAAGAATATTATTTGAATTATAAAGACCTTGTTCCAAACGATATAAGAGGAGAGAATGGAATAATGTCCTGCGATTTAGCTCTCGAATGGATTGAAACTCCAACTAGATACAAGGTTGCGAGTATCAGGTATTTAAACTCGAGAAACAATGACTTTGCCCCAGCTTATGCAGGTGATAGTACTGAATTGTATTTTACTTCTACACGTGAAGGTACAACAGGCAAAGAAGTTAATAAAAATTCAGGACAAAGTTTTGCAGATATATTTTACGCAAGAAAAGACAAGAAAGGAAAATGGAGTCAAGCAGTACCTATCGAAGGTCTTATAAATACACCTTTCGACGAAGGTTCTTGTTCGTTAACTCCAAACGGCAGAACAATGTACTACACAAGCTGTCAGGTAATTAAAGATGTAGATATGGGTTGTAAAATATATAAATCTGAAATATCTGATGGAAAATGGGGAGAGCCAGAATTAATTAAAGTATTTTCCGACTCTGCTATTTCGGTGGGGCATCCACATATTACAGCAGATGAATTAACATTATACTTTGTTTCAGACCATAAAGAACGAGGAATAGGCGGAAAAGATATTTGGAAAATGGAGAGACAATCAAAATCTGCAGCTTGGGGGTCTCCAGAAATACTTAGTGAAGATGTTAATACTAAGTCGAATGAATTATTTCCTTCTACCGATATAAATGGAAATTTATATTTTTCATCAGATGGACATATAACTATGGGTGGTTTAGATATTTTTATTGCAATACCCAAAGGAAACGGAGCTTGGGAGGTGGAAAATATGAAATGCCCAATTAATTCGTCTGGAAATGATTTTGGAATCATTTTTAATGGAGACAAAAAAAATGGTTATTTGTCATCGTCAAGAAAATCTCCTGGAAAAATTGATGATGTATATTATTTCTATCAACAACCTTTAAAAATTATTTTGAAAGGATATGTTATTAATGAAAAAAGTAGTGCTTTTATACCAAATGTATCCGTTAAGTTAGATGGTAGTAACGGGGAAAAAAATGAAGTAAAAACAACTGATTTGGGCTTTTTTACTTTTGATTTAAAAGAAAAAACAGACTATCTTTTTGAAGGCATTAAACAAAATTATTTTAAAGGAAAAGCAAATGAAACAACTAAAGGTATAACAGAGAATACAACTATAAATGTTGAAATATTCATGATGCCAAATGTTGGAAATATTGAAATTGAAAACATTCAATATGCTGTTGGAGACACTACTTTAACAGAGGTATCAAAAGTAGCCATAGAGGAACTTATTGACTTGCTAAATGAAAATCCAATAACTATTGAATTAAAATCAAATACAGATTATCGAGGTAGCGACCCTGATAACCTTAAACTTTCGCAGGGAAGAGCAAACTCTGTTGTTGCTTTTTTGATAGAAAAAGGAATTGACGAAAAACGACTTGTAGCAAAAGGTTATGGTGAAACTACACCAGCTACAGTAAATCAAGAAACAGCTAAAAAATTCCCATTTTTAAAAGTAGGAGATGTGCTTGACCCTGCCTTTATTGATGCTTTGCCTTCCAAAGAACAACAAGATGAATGTCACCAACTTAATAGACGTACAGAATTTGAAGTATTAAGTCAAGACTATGGAATTAAACACAATAAATTTGGAGACGGATAGAAAAGCCGAACTACATAAATTAAAACTAATTTAAAATAATATATTTAATAATGTCAAGATACAATCAACGAGGTGTTTCAGCTTCAAAAAAAGAAGTACATGCTGCAATAAAAAATATAGATAAAGGAATTTATCCAAAAGCTTTTTGTAAAATAATTCCTGATTATTTGGGTAACGATAAAGATTATTGTAATATTATGCACGCAGATGGAGCAGGCACAAAATCATCGCTTGCCTACATGTATTGGAAAGAAACTGGAGACATTTCTGTTTGGAAAGGAATTGCTCAAGATGCTATTATAATGAATATTGACGACCTTATTTGTGTAGGAGCAACTGATAATATTCTTATTTCTTCTACAATTGGAAGAAATAAAAATAATATTCCTGGCGAGGTTATTTCTGCAATAATTGAAGGAACAAACGAAATTATTGACGATTTGAGAAAAATGGGTGTAAATATCCATCTAACAGGTGGTGAAACAGCTGATGTGGGCGACCTTGTGAGAACAATTATTGTTGATATTACTGCCACAGCTCGCATACCAAAAGATAATGTTATTGAAAACAATATTGAAGCAGGAAATGTAATAGTAGGACTATCATCTTTTGGACAAGCTACTTATGAAAAAGAATATAATGGAGGAATGGGAAGTAACGGACTTACATCTGCTCGCCATGATGTTTTTGAAAAATATCTATCAAAAAAATATCCAGAAAGTTACGATGCTTCTATTCCTGAAGAACTTGTATATTCGGGTACATATAAATTAACAGATACCATAGAAGAACTTGGAATTGATGCTGGTAAACTTGTGCTTTCGCCTACAAGAACTTATGCACCAGTTGTTAAAGAAATTATTGATAATTATAAAAATAAAATCAACGGAATAATACATTGCTCTGGAGGAGCTCAAACAAAAGTTTTAAATTTTGTTGATAATATTCATATAATAAAGAATAATATGTTTGAACTACCACCGCTGTTTAGAATTATTCAAGAACAATCTCAAACAAGTTGGAAAGAAATGTATCAAGTATTTAACATGGGACATCGTTTGGAAATCTATACAGACAAAGAAACAGCCCTACACCTTATTAATATATCAAAAAAATTTAATATTGAAGCACAAATAATTGGCTATTGTGAAGCTTCAACCGAAAAAAAACTTACTATAAAAACAGATAAAGGTTTATTTTATTATTAAAGTTTTCGAATTTTAGTTTGCTTCTGTAAATGAGTAGTTTAAAAATAACAAAAAAAATTATGCTTAAGCAAATTAAAAAATTATTGAAAAAAGTTAAAATGTAATTTATGTACATTAGGCATATTAAAACAAATAATTAAATGATTATAAAAATTATATATATTATCCTAAACATTATATCGCCAAATTAAAGCAAATTAATTATTTCAAATATTTAGTGAAAAAGAAAAAATAACTAACCCCAATCTACTTGTTTCTTGCCCTTTTAAAAATTTTAAAATATCATTAAATAGCTCGCTATTTGCAGATTTATTAAAATATTAAAAGAACAAAAAAACGGCGTATCCTATAGTTACTTATTATTTCATTTTCACTTACAACGATTATAAAAATTGTTGTAAAAAATTAGAAGCTAATGAATTAAAAAAGTTTTATTAGTTTCTAAGACATATTTCCTTAAATTTAAAATAATTAAAAAAAACATAAAATGGCAAATAGTTTAATAATTGATAAAATAGCATATGTTAAACAACGATTTAAAGATGTTGAACATCTTATCTCGCAACCAGATATTATTACTAATCAAAAAAAATTTATAAAATTGAACAAAGAATATAAAGATTTACAACCTCTTATAAATGCTTTTGATAAATATACAAATGTGGTAAGTAATATAAGTTCAACCAAAGAAATATTATCGGAAGAGAAGGACGAAGAAATGCGAGAAATGGCAAAGGAAGAATTAGATGAGCTGGAAAATGAAGAGAATACTTTGGAAGCAGAAATAAAGTTACTTTTATTACCAAAAGACCCAGAAGACGACAAAAATGCAATTCTTGAAATTAGAGCAGGTACAGGTGGAGACGAAGCAGGAATATTTGCTGGCGATTTATACAGAATGTACACTAAATTCTGTGAGTCAAATAAATGGAAAATTGAACTTAGTAGATTTACCGAATCATCTTCGGGTGGTTACAAAGAAATTGTGCTTAATGTAACAGGAGCAGGTGTTTACGGAATATTAAAATATGAATCGGGGGTGCATCGTGTGCAGCGTGTACCAAAAACAGAAACACAAGGACGTGTACATACATCAGCAGCCTCAGTAGCAGTGCTTCCCGAAGCCGAAGAGGTGGATATAGAAATTAAACCAGACGAAATAAGAAAAGATACTTTTTGTGCATCAGGTCCTGGTGGACAATCGGTAAACACCACTTACTCTGCAATTAGGCTTACACATATTCCAACAGGCTTGGTTGTACAGTGTCAAGATGAAAAATCGCAGCTAAAAAACTATAAATCAGCATTTAAAGAGTTACGCTCAAGGTTGTATAATCTTGAATATCAAAAATATTTAGATAAAATTTCTTTAAAAAGAAAAACAATGGTATCATCGGGAGACCGCTCTGCCAAAATTAGAACATACAATTATCCTCAAGGACGAGTTACAGACCATAGAATAAATCTAACAATGTATAATTTAAGTAATATTATTGATGGAGATATTAAAGAAATAATTGAAAAATTACAAATTGCAGAAAATTTTGAGAAATTAAAAGAGTCTGGAATATAGGATATTAATTAGGAATTAAGAATTGGTTTACACCTTAAAATACAATTCTTTATATAAAATCAATTGATAGTTCTTGTCTGTTTTTTATTTTTATTATGACTCTTATAGACAATTGAGGTATTATTTATTTTAATTCAAAAAATCCTTTAAGAGTTTGAACACCTTAAAGAGTTTTTTTGCTTTTTTAAAGAATAAATGTAACTAACATTTTCACAAAACATCTAATATTTAACACATTATCATGATGGGGTGCAATAAAATAGATAAAATTATTTGTAACTCTCGTTGCAGTTCTGTGGCATTTTAATTCGACCAAAGCCAAGAAATGCAACGAGAGTTGCAACTACAATAAACCTTGTTATATTAAACATAACTTATTTATTCACAAAAAAACAAGACCTCAATTATCTATAAGAGCCTTTTTTATTTATGATAAATTAATTTAGATAACAATATCATAAAGCTTTGGTAATAAACTTGTAATACGTTTTTTATTTACTGAAATTTTAAATAATTGTATTTTGAGATGTAAACCAATTTTTAATTCTTAATTCTTAATTCTTTTAAATGTCTGAAATAAATAAGTTTAGTATAAAAAATTGGGCTGAATCTGATCGTCCTCGTGAAAAATTATTAAACAAAGGAATAAATAGTTTATCAGATGCCGAGCTAATTGCAATACTAATAGGCTCAGGTAACCGAAACGAATCTGCGGTTGAATTATCAAAAAGAATTTTAAAAGATAGAATTAACAACCTTAATGAGCTGGCACAACTAACCGTTAATGAACTAACAGAATACAAAGGAATTGGAGAAGCCAAAGCCATTTCAATAGTTGCAGCTTTGGAGCTTGGTAAACGAAGAAGGTTGTCTGAGATAATAAAAAGAGAGCAAATTAGTTCGAGTAAAGATGCCTTTGATTATTTTAGCAAATATTTATCCGATTTACAATACGAAGAATTTTGGATTTTGCTTTTAAATACTGCAAGTAAAATAATTAGCTCTCACAAAATTGGTCAGGGCGGTATGCACAAACTTTATGTGGATATAAAATTAATTGTTAAATTGGCTTTGGAAAAAAATGCTAATTCAATAATATTGAGCCACAATCACCCATCTGGTAGCCTCACTCCAAGTATCAGCGATAAATTGCTTACCACAAAAATTATAAAAGCCGCTAAATTATTTGATATAGCCATTTTAGACCATATTGTTATTTATGCTAACACATATTTTAGCTTTGCAGATAACGAACTTCTGCACTAAGGCATAGTTGATAGTCCCTACAAAACAGTGTTGGTATGATTAACAAGTATTTACAAAAATAT
>JAOZTW010000689.1 GCA_029938985.1 Bacteroidales bacterium
CATATTATTATGATATTGAAGAAAATATAAAAGAAGCACAAAAATATTTTATGCTTGCTATTGAAAAAGACCCAAAATTAGATTTTATAAGAAAAACCTTAGGGAAAATATCTACTTTTGAAAAAGAAACTTTTATATCCGAATTTGATATAATAAAAGTTCGTCATTTAGAAAATATTAAAATTCCGCTTGAAAAAGAAAAAAGAAAACATTTGTTTTTGACAGGAAAAAATGGAAGTGGAAAAACAAGTGTGCTAAAACAGGCAGAGGAATATATGCAAAATGTTTTGAATATTCCTATTACCGAAATTTTTACAGAAAAAGGACAAAAAGAATTTTGGCAAGACACTGGAGAGCCAAAATTAAAATTTAAAGTAACAAAAAATTTATTAGATTTACGACTAAAATACGAAGTTGGAGAATATGTAATTGTGTTTTTTGATGATTTTAGAGAGTTTAAACCAACTGTTCCTAAGTCAATTGAAAATGTAGAGTTGCAACTAAAAAACTTACCAAAAGAAGTTGTAAGTAAAGATTTTATAAAGTATCTTGTACATAGAGATTATATGATGAAATCGGGCGAAGAGAATGATAATATAAAGGAGCTTTTTGAAAAAATAAGAACAATTTTGAAACAAATATATAAAAACGATAATTTAGAGTTCAAATTAAATGCCAAAGAATTAGATTTTTATATAACACTACCCAATGGAAACAAATTTACTTTCAATCAGTTATCATCGGGTTATTCTGCTATACTAAAAATTATTTTTGAAATTATTTTACGCACTCGCAACAAGCCAAGCCAAACCAACACCGAAGGAATAATATTAATAGACGAACCCGAAACACATTTGCATATTGATATGCAAAAAGAAATTATGCCAATTTTAATAAAAATGTTTCCTAATATGCAGTTTATTGTAGCTACTCATTCGCCGTTTATCTTAAACTCGGTTTCTAATGCAATTATCTACGACTTGGAAACAAATATTAGAGAAGAAGATTTTTCTGCCTATGCCTACGATGGTATTGTGGAAACTTATTTTGATAATGATAAATATTCTAATACAGTAAAACAAAAGTTAAGTAAATTTGAAAAACTTTATTTCAATAAAAATTTAAGTAATTATGAAAAAAATGAATTAAGAAAATTAGAATATTATTTTGATAATGTTCCAAGTTTTGTTGCACCAGAGTTAATTGTGAAGTATCAAAGTTTACAAATTCAAAAATTTAATGAAAATGATTAATATTATAAGAAAAGAAACTGCACCCGATTGTTTGAAAAAACAAACTGATTATAATTGCGACGATGTTTTAGAAAAATTAAAAAAAGATTTTTTTGGAAAATGTTATATTTGTGAAACCAAATTGTTTTCCACAAATATAGAACATTTTAAGGCACATAAGGGAGATAAAAAATTAAAATTTGAATGGACAAATTTATTTTTGGCTTGCTCGCATTGCAATAGTATAAAATCTACTACAGAAATTTTAAATTGCACAGACCCTAAACATGATGTTGAAAATTGGATAACATACAAACCCATACAGCTATCTGAGAATAAGGTAGAAATATCCACAAAAAGAACAGATAAATTATCTATCAACACTGTTAAGGTTTTAAATAAAGTTTACAATGGACACACAAAAATTAAAAAGAGAGATGGAATGACTATAAAAGAACATTTAGTAGAAGAAATGTTATCATTTCATCATTTAATGTTAGAATATAACAAAGCAAAACATAATGAAAAAAAATTTAAAAATAGAGAAATGTTTATTGAAGAAGAACTACACAAAGGTTCTAAATTAACAGCATTTAAACGACAGGTAATAAAAGACAACTCTAAATATCATCAATTTAAAAAATATTTTGATTAAATCAATAAAAAAATCCAATGTCAATATTTCAAAAATCAGTAATAAAAAAACACCTCAAAAACCTTGATAACAACAAGATAGATAAAGCATATATAAAATTTCAAGAATTTTATGGAGACAAGTTGCGACTTGTAAATATTATGCAACTGAAGGAAGAGAATTATCAAGAGGGATTTTTACGTGAAATATTTGTGCAAACTTTGGGCTATACTATTAATCCAGATAAAAATTATAATCTTACAACAGAATACAAGAACCAAAAAGACGCAAGAAAAGCCGATGGGGCAATTATTAGCAACGGAAAAGCTATTGGAGTAATTGAACTAAAATCTACAAAAACAAAAAATCTGGAAAGTATAAAAGAACAGGCTTTTGGATACAAAAACAATCAAGCAGGCTGTAAATATGTGATTACTTCTAACTTTCAGAATTTGAGATTTTACATTGACAACGCAACCGAATACGAAGAATTTAATTTATTTCATCTCGACAAACAACAATTTAAGTTTTTGTATCTTCTGTTGAGTAAAGAGAGCATTTTTAGCGACATGCCTGCGAAACTTAAACAAGAAACTAAGCTGCACGAAAACGATATTTCTAACAAACTTTATACAGATTACAAGCAATTTAAAGATAAAATATTTACAAGTATTGTAAAAAACAATGCAAAATATGATAAACTGATTCTGTTCAAAAAATCGCAAAAACTTCTCGACAGATTTCTATTTGTATTTTTTGCAGAAGATTGCGGATTAATTCCTCCAAACACTATTACTAAAATTGTTTCGGATTGGAAAAAACTTGATGCCCTTAATTATTATCAACCGCTTTATAAGCTGTTTAAAGATTATTTTTCTTATCTTAATAAAGGTAAAATAATTAAAGATTGGGGAGAGATTCCTGCTTACAACGGCGGACTTTTTACGCCAGATAAAATATTGGATAATCCAGATTTTATAATAGACGATGAGGCACTTGAAAAAGATAGTCTAAAAATATCTGCTTACGATTTTAATACAGAAGTGGACGTAAATATACTTGGACATATTTTTGAACATTCGCTCAACGAAATAGAAGAAATAACAGCTCAACTGCAAGGCAATAAAATTGACAAAAAGAAAAGTAAACGCAAAAAAGACGGAGTTTTTTATACTCCAAAGTATATTACAAAATATATTGTA
>JAOZTW010000690.1 GCA_029938985.1 Bacteroidales bacterium
GGCAATATAGCCCTATTTTTTATTAACCAACACTGTTATGTAGGGACTACCCAAATTTTAGCTTAGTGAAATGTAAAATAATCGCAAACTCGTTATACAAATTACTTGACTTGTAGCCTATACGTTGATTTTCCAAACTTGAGCTTAGAGTTACATTTATCAAATTTTAAGATGCCTTTAAAAACTCAAATCAAATCCCATAACAAGAATATCATCTAATTGATCTAACTTTCCTTTCCAATCTTCAAATTCTTTTATTAAATATTCTTTTTGCTCAGTAATAGAAAGATGTTGAATTGTTAGTAAGGATTTTTTAAATGTTTTACTTTTATATTTTTGTCCAATTACCCCACCAAATTGGTCAATATATCCATCCGAAAAAATATACATTCTGTCATTTTTTCTTATGTCAATTTCTATATTTGAAAAAGGACGTTCCTTAATATAAACACCAATTGGTTGATGGTCTGCTTTTATTTCTGTAAGTACAAGTTTTTCTTGTTCGTTTTTCACAATTCTTATTTTTTTCTTTATTGTATTAACCGTAACTTCCTCTTTTCTAATAATATATAGCGGATTGTGTGCTCCTGAATATTGCAGTTTCATGTTTTTTTTGTCAATAATACAAACAGCTATATCCATTCCATCTTTTGATTCACTATCATTTCCTTGCTGTTTTAACGATGTTTTTATCTTCTCTCTAAGAGTGTCTAACACAGTATTAGCATTTGTTAATTCGTCTTTATTAACAATTTCGTTAAGAAAAGATATTCCAAGCATACTCACAAACGCTCCAGGCACACCATGTCCTGTACAATCTGCTGCCGCAATCACTATTGTATCGTTGTTTATTAGTTTTGCCCAATAAAAATCGCCCGACACAATATCACGAGGTTTGTAAAACACAAAATATTGTGCGAAAAAATTTGGTATTATTGTTGATTCTGGCAACATAGCAGTCTGAATTCTACTGGCATAAGTAATACTATCAGTTATTTGAGTGTGTTTTTCTTGCAGAACATCTCTGTGGTTATTAATTTCCTCGTTTACAACGTGTAACTCTTCATTAACAGATTGTAATTCGTCTCTTTGTGAAAGTATTTCTTCCTTCTGACTATTAAGTGCTGTGTTTTGTTCCAGAATTTTTACTTGCTGTTTGTTCAACTTCCTGTTAGAACGACGTGCTATTATCAAAAATATAACTATCAAAACGAAGATAATACCAAATAAAACAGAAATCCACAAAACCATTTTACGAATTGCTTTACCTTTGTCAATTTCAAGTTTTTGTCGTTCTTGTTCGCTTTCCAAAAAAGCAATTTCTTGTTGTCTTTTTTCTTGTTCTACAATTTGTTTCTGAAGTTCAAGATCTCTAATTTCTTTTTCTTTTTCCAGAGCTTCAATTTCTTGATGTTTTTTACGAGCTTCTAATCCTTGTTTCTCCATTATTAAAGCTTGTTGTTGTTGCCTTAAATTTGCCTCTTCCAATTCTTTTTGTTGAATTAATAAATCTTTTTGTTTATTTTCGTTTTCAATTTTCAAAAATTGTTTTTCCTTTTCTATTTTTTCTTTTTCCTTTAAAATTCTCTCTTCTTCTTCCTCTGCTAATTTTAGTTTTAATTCCTCTTCCGAACGTTCTAAGTCTGATATTTTTTTTGCAAAATCTTGTTCTTTTAATTTTTGTTCAATCAAAAGGGAGTCTCTTATTCTTAGATGTTTTTTGTAATATTCCAAAGCATTTTGATAATCATTTCCATTTTGCAAAATAAGCGAGTAGGTTTCATAACATAGTTGCATAATATGTTTATCGCCAGACTCTTCGGCTATCTCAATTGACTCTTCGCTAAAAGTAGAAGCATTATATAAGTCGTTGTTAGAAAAATATATAAGAGCTATAAGGTTTGCAAGATTGGCTAATTCTGATTTATTATCTTCTGTTTTTCTTAAATCGTAAGCTATTTTTAAATTTTCGATAGATTTATCAAACTCACCAAAATTATGATATGTAACGCCAATATTTGCATACAAATCAGCCAATTGAGTTTTACTCATATTTGCATCTTTCCCAAATTTTAACGCATTTTCGTAAGCATCAATTGCATCTTCATATTTTTCTAATAGAACAAAATTATAGGCTATATTGTTCAAAATCAGAGAAACACCTAAGTTATTGTTTTGAATAGTATAGATATCATAAATTTCAAAGTTTTTATCAATAGCTTCGTCGTATTTTTTTTGTTTTTTATATACAGAAATTATACTTTCTATTGCTTTAATTTGCTGTGCCTCATCGGCTTGGTTTACGGCAAGCTCGTCCCAACGCTCATAAAATATTAGTGCAGTGTCATATTGTTGAAGATAAAAATAAGATTTTCCAGCAAATTTTAAATTAATTATATTTTCGTCTTCATTGGATTGCTCTACGGCTTTTTTAAAATTTATTGCAGATTTTCTAAAATCATTAATTTTAAAGTATATAAAGCCAATTTGTGAATAAATTTGTGCAAGATTATCTTCTAAATCATTTTTAATACTAATCTCTTCTGCTTTAAGATAGTAATACATCGCTTTACTATCATTTGATTCTAAGGAATGGATATTTGCAATCATCAAGTAACACATAGTTACGTCCTCAACTTTATCTAAAGACTGATAAATGCTCAATGCTTTTTCTGCATTTTCTATCGCTTGTGAATATTGATTATTTTCAATATTCTTACTTGCAGAAGCTTTATAATTGTTAGCATAAGAAAGAGTATTTTGACTGAACGCAACTACAAAATTTATGCAAAGCAATAAGTTTATTAATAATATTTTTTTAATTATATTCAATTTTTTTATTTCTTTAAAATAAAGTTTATCAATTATATTAGAAGTGTCAATTTTTTAGTTACTTTTGAAATATTAAAACGCTCATTTACAAAGGTAAACTTCATTTCTAATATTTCAAAAAAGCCTTAGGCATATTAAAATAAGGCGTTTTTTCATAAGTGTAAAGCACAAGATAGTCTCTACAAAACAGTGTTGGTATGATTAACAAGTATTTACAAAAATATGATTTTATTT
>JAOZTW010000691.1 GCA_029938985.1 Bacteroidales bacterium
TAATAAAAAGATTTTCAAGTAAATACATTTTAATAAGTGTCTTTTTACATATTTAAAATAAGTAATTATTTTTTGTTTAATATTGGCAATATAGCCCTATTTTTTATTAACCAACACTATTATGTAGGGACTACCAGTATTTTTGAAAATAAAAATATAGGCTGTGTATCAATTTGTAGTTAGTTCTGTATTTTAAGCATATTAAAATACATACAATTTGCTGTACAATATACAGAATAGTTGGATGTTTTTTTAGGAATTTTCAAAAACAAAAAACCCATAAGTTGGTGTTTCTTATGGGTAAAATGTAAAAAAATAATGAAAAAAATTAAATTTTTCTGGGTTTAACACCCTTTACAAGTTTTGATATTTTTTTAATATGTTCAGCTCTAACACCACAGCAACCACCAATTATATTCACTAAATTTTTATCAATAAATTTTTTAATTGATTCTATATAAGTGTCAACCTCTATTTCATATTTTCCTTTTTCATTTGGAAGCCCTGCATTTGGATATGCAATAATATTGTAAGGGGCTGTGTAAGAGATGTTTTTTATTTTTTCCAGAATTTGTTCTGGTCCACTTCCACAATTCATACCTATTGCTAATATTCTAACATGATGAATAAATGAAGTATATCTTTTTATCAATTCTCCTGTTACCAATGCTTTGTTGTTTTCCAAAGCTGCTCCAGAAATTATCATTGGAAAATTTTTCCGTCTTTTCTTTAATATTGCTTCTAAGGCAAATAAGGCCGCTTTAATATTGTCTTCTTCAAATACTGTTTCGAGCAAAATTACATCTACTTTTCCAGCCATTAATCCTTTTATTTGCTCAGAATAAGCTATTTCCATTTCATCAAGTGTTGCTTCTTTTGAACTGATAGGACCAATAACTCCTGCTACATATCGAGGTTTGTCTCTGGTAATATTAGAATATTTAGTAGTTAATTCACGAGCAGCCATAGCTGATGTGTAATTTAACTCGTAAGCAATTTCGTCTAATTTATATTTTTTTAGTTCTATTCTATTAGCCCTAAATGTATTGGTCGAAATTATATCTGCACCAGCTTTTATAAACTTCTCATGTGCGTCTTTCACAATATCTACTTTTGTAAAATTCAACATTTCATAAAAATTAGATAAATCAACGTCATGGTTCTTAAATCGTTCTCCTTTAAAATCTCTATCTTTTATCCTATATTTTTTTAACGATGTTGCAACACCACCATCTAAAACAAGAATTTTTTCTCTTATTATATTCTCAAGGGTTTTTTTCATTTTTATAATTTTTTTAATATGTTTTATTCAATAATTGTGCCGATATTGATATTTTCTTTAAAATTAAAATTCATAAATGAGATATGCTGACTCCTTTTGTCCTTTTTCAAAAATGCCAAAATATTAAACCAGCTTCATTTTGGGATAGACGTAACTAACATGGTTATTGATTATTACGTTTTTTTTAAATTTATATTTCGGGTAACACAGATTTTTGTTTTTTGAAAAGAACATATTTATTATTTCTGTCTTATAAATTTGTTTTTCATATTTTTCAATATAAGGGTTTCTTTGATAATCAAACAACTTAATTGTTCTTGTTAGCATAGCTTTCTTTCTGGTTATTTGCGGATTATGCTTACTTTTGCACTGCAAGTTCTCTAAGTTGCCTAACTATATAATGGTTTTGTATCTTAGTTCTCGATTCAAACGAGAGCTTGTGTACAAATGATAGTAAATATATCGCTTGTCATTTTTTTTATCTGTTTTAACAATTTTCTTTATAAACATTTTGCAAAAGTACAAATATTAAATGTAAAAAACAAGCTCGTTCGGAGACTACCTTTACCCTTGTTTTTTTAATCGCTTGACATTAATGTGGCGTTAACCCTATTTAGAAACACTCTAAACTGAAAACTGTTATTGACTATCAATGATTTATGACTGTTTTTTTTCAGATAATCCAAAATATCGGAGTAAAAGAGTCAAGTCGGGTTAAATTTACAATAAATATCAAAATCATGAGTTATGGGTACTCTTAAAAACTCAAAAATCAAGGCTTTCAAAATTCTTAAAGTTTGAGTTTACTTCTGTAAATGAGTATTTTAATAATTTTGTATAACGCAGAGTTTTGGTTTTTAGGAGTACCCTAAATTAAAAAGTAGTTGACAGTTTTTTTATCAATTGCCACATGCACATGCTCATGGTAACATTAAACACACCTACGTGCTTTAGCTCAATTAACTTGGATTTACACTGGCCACCAGTAGTATATGTGGTTTTAAAACATCAGCAAGCATCTCAAAATCTGTTACAAATAAATTTGCAAAAATTAGATGTAAGTCAATTTTGTGATCAACAAAATTAATTAAAGAAAAATTCAGGAATAATTATTATTAATAAAAGATAAAAATAGGATTAACAAAATTATAAAAGGAAAAAGTAGGAATAGGAAAACTATAGGACTAATTTTTCAGGATTAACAAAAATTATAAAAGAAAAAATTAGGTTATACATTTTAACTCAAAGAAAATTTCAGGAAGATGAATGTTAACCGAAGTAAAAACAGTATTTAAGTCTAACAATATAAAGTGATTTTAGGAATCTACCGTGTAATCTATAGTTAGGAGAGTATAATTTATATTTCAGAATGTGTAATTTATATTTCAGAATGTGTAACCAACATTTCAGAATGTATAGCAGATGTTTCGGAGAGTATAATTTATGTTTCAAAATGTATAACCAATTGTAAACTAATGGATATGTTATATGTTTTTAAACATAAATACTGTTTCTCGCTTTTGTTTCTATTAGAAATGGCTTAGATGTACATTTAATTCAATATTTTTGTTTTATATAAAAAATAAATGTTACATTTGCAAAATAATATTGATATACAACAATACAAAAAGGAAGAAAAAATCACCATCATAAAGTTGGTTTTGTGTCACTACTAAAGCAAATCACATAAAATATTAGTTTATTGGTAGTCCCTACATAACAGTGTTGGTTAATAAAAAATAAGGCTATATTGCCAATATTAAACAAAAAATAATTACTTATT
>JAOZTW010000109.1 GCA_029938985.1 Bacteroidales bacterium
TATATTATCTTTTTGTAGTAAAATTACAACTGTTTGATAATTATATTATTATGAAGGCAAAAACTTTAGGTATTTAATATCATAAAATGTTTTAAATTTTTCACAAAAGAACAAATTTAAATAATTAATTACTTGTTTTAATATACCTTAAGTAGTTAATCATATAAACGTAATTTTTTTTCATTTAGAAATTAATTAATTGTTTTCAGCAACTCAAAATATAGTTTCAGAAATAAATATTTTTATTATGAATGATTTTTGTTAATTTTGTACAAACAAAATATTAAGAAATTGTAATAACTTTTATAAAAAATGAAATCACTAATAATAGACGATGAACGAAAAGCACGAAATCTTTTAAGAACAATTTTAACAGAATTTTGCCCCGAAGTTGTAGAAATATACGAAGCCGAAGACTTACCATCAGGAGTTTTATCAATTAACAAATACAATCCAGATATTGTATTTTTAGATGTTGAAATGCCAGAATATGCAGGAACACAAATTCTTGATTTTTTTGATAAAACTCAAATAAATTTTCAAATAAATTTTCAAATAGTTTTTACAACCGCCTACAATGAGTATGCAATGAAAGCTTTTGAATTAAATGCTATATCGTATTTACTCAAACCTTTACGTGCAAAACATGTTAAAGAAGCTGTTGCTAAAGTTATGGCAATTTCTACAAGTAAACAAATCAATACACAGCTTCAAGAACTTAATAACATATTAAAAAATAAATCTTTTGACAAAATAGGACTACCCATTTCAGATGGAATTTTATTTGTTAAATTAGAAGAAATTTTTTATATACAAGCCGATGGTATGTATAGCAAAGTATTTACTGAAACTAATGGAAGTAAGACAATTAGTAAACCTTTAAAATATTTTGAAAATTTACTAAAAAGTAAAGAAGAGTTTTTTAGAGTTCACCGTTCTTTTTTAATAAATATGAATCATATAAAACAAATAACTCGCAAAGATGGTGGGTACATACTTATGGAAAATGACGCTTTAGTAAGTGCTTCGAAGAAAAAAATAACAGAAACAATAGAGTTATTAGAGGTTAAACTTACGTAGGAATTAAGGCTATCTACGTAACGTTGGATTTTATAATTATAAAATTTCTGCTTTGTCAAAATTTTTTCACTTTGACAAAGTTGTAATTCGCAGTATATTTGTGATAGTCACAACTTTGACAAAGGATTTTTTTTTGTCCAACTTTAAGTGGGTAGCCGCCAAACTATTAATAAGCTAAAAAGTCAGGAAAACTTTTTGCTATATTTATCTATTTGATTTTCATAACAATAAACAATTTACTTGATTATTATTAATCAGTATTTTAGTATTTTGACAAATAATTTTCAACTATTCAGTATATTAATAAATTAAATACAAATATGTTGATTTTTTATGTCTATTTTATATGCAAAATATGTTGTAGAGACAAGGCATGCCTTGTCTCTACAACATATTTTGCGATAAATTGTATGTTTTTAATATTGCAGAAAAGTTTTCCCGACTTTTTTAATAATTAGTCTAAAAGTCCTAAATCTTTTTTATTTCTACAACCAAATGTGAGGTTGAAACCTACATGAAATGTAAGTTGTTTCGTGCTTTTAATCAGTGTGTTTGCGGCTTTTAAACTTGAAAGTCCGTAAATAGGTAATGCTATATTATCCGAAATAGCATACCACTGAAATGGTCCTAATTTATAGGCAAGTCCCATTCCAATATTATTGTATTTTTTGTATTGAATAGTATGTGCCAAAGAGTAAGACCAGCCTTTCCATAAATTTATATTTGCTGAAGTAGTAAAAGCCGAATGAAGTTTATTTTTGTAAAAATATCCTCTGTATAGTAATCCAATATCAAACCATGAAACTGGTGAATAATTAGCACCAAAATACATTTTTGTACTAAGAGATGTTGTATATGCTTTGTTCTCAAAATTAGGATTAGAAAGCGAAATAAGTGTGTCAAGCATATCATTAACAAAACTGTCAATTGCTACTTGTCGTAAATCAGTATCCTCAAATGTAGAAAATATACCAAGCCCAACTGGTGCATATTTATTAGCATCTGCACCTGTAAAATCAAATTCAGATTCTTCAGTAGTAGCAATTAAAGCGTTGTTCTTCCATCTTATATAACCGAGATCAACAACACTTGCCGAAAATTCAAACATATTATTTAAATTATATACAACTCCAATATCCACACCAAGACCTCTGTTTTTTTGAAACACCATAGACATAATTGCAGAAGTAGTAGGCGAGAAATCATCAAATTCATCAGTTCCTGCTAACGAATCTGGAATACCATTTTCGTTGTAAATTGGTTCTATTGGCATCATTGAGGACGTTCTAAAATCAAATTTTGTAGTATAGGTGTATGCGTAGTTAGAGGCATCTTCTGTAGATGTTTCCCAGTCTAAGTCAAATTTTTTGGTTGTAAAATTTGCTATACCAACAAGGTATTTTAATTTCACTCCTACTGTTAATCCAGGAATAACTTCTTTTGAAACAGCAAGTCCAATTTCGTTGTAATTTGAAAAATCTTCTCCAAAATTTGAAAGATTTAAAGAGCTTCCGTCTTCGTAGTAATTACCATCTTTGATATTAAAAACACTTTGTGGGTAGCTAAACCGTTGAACTGTTTTATTGGTCATATCAAGAGTTACTTGATAGTCTTTTACCCAAAAGCCAACATTAAAAATTGATAGTTGATTCTCTAAGTTTAAATGATTAACAGAACTTAGGCTGTTGTAAAATTGATCAACTTCAAAGTCAAATTTTCCCTCTGCTGTTTCTGCAGAAAAAAGGTCTTTATAAGTAAAACCTGTGTTCACAACATCAAGGTATGTAGATGAAAGTACTGGTAAACCAATAAAAACATTGCATTTATGCTGACGAGCAGGATTGTTATTCATAGACAAACGAAGATTTGTCATATTGTACAGTGTTTGGTCTTGCCCAAAACTTTCACTGTTTATAAATAGTAGCAACATTGTTATTGTTGCTATTGATATAAGTATTTTTTTCATTTGAGTTTATTTTTAAATTATTTTTTTAAAGAAATTTTGTTGAAAATACAATTGAAATTCAGTTGAAAACAATTGAAATTCAGTTGTTTATTATACTATTATTTATATAAAACTTTGTTTTTAAAAACAAAGTTTTATATAAATAAATTTTAAGGTGTAAACCAATTCTTTATTCCTAATTCCTTATTCAGGAATATCTCCAGTACTTCCACCGTAATCTACTCTTACTCCGAGTTTTATACCAAGTGTACACCACGAATATATTTTAACATACTGTTCTGAAGTTGACTGATGTGAATTAAATGTTCCTGTTAGTACAATTTTGGCAGCATGATTAGTTTTTAGAGTTGTGAGTTGTTCCTGCGTTAAATGAATAGTAAATTGACTTTTTTGCGAAGAAGTTGGTACACCACTTCCATCGGTAATTGCTTCAAGAAATTCAAATTTACCATCGTTATCATCATTTTCTAACACAAGAATAGGAGTTGGATTTATTATGCTATCGTTGTTTACATCGTGAAAAGAAATATTCATAATTCCGCTTGCTGGAATAAAATTGTCGAACATTAATTTTATGGTAACTGCTTTTATTTGTTCAATATTATTTGTATCCGAAGCAAAGTCAAAATCCACGGTGTCGCCAAGTACAAAATCTATCAAACGTGCCTCTAATGGTATGTCAACATCTATATCTACACTAATAGAATCTGTATTATTTAAGGCATAAGGTAATTGTTGATCGCTGTCGCTTCCAACAGTCATTTTAAAAGCCAGATATTTTGGTATTGGTGAAAATATATCTGGTAATTCAGGTAATTCAACTTTATCAATATAAACGTCAGTGTTGGCGTAAGTACCTGTTGCTGTGGGCGTATTAAGTAGTTTTACGAAATTTGTTGGAGTAATTGATGAGGTGTCTCCAATTGCATTAAGAAAGGTAATTGAGTTTAATTTAAAATAACTCACTAATGGAATAGAGTTTTTAAAAATGAAAGTAATTTTTGGGTCGTTAAAAAACAAATGTCCACTAAGAGCGTTCTCATAAATCTTCATCTTTGAGTTGTCTGTTGCAAAACCAAAAGTTGTAGCTGGTATTGTTGTTCCTGCTGGCAAATCGGCAATGCCTTCATAAATATCATTTGTACTTATTGATAATACTTTTTTAAAATACATTCTCAAATGTATTAATGAATTGTCATCAATTTCTACAAACAACGAAGAGTCGGAAGATGGAATAAATTGGCTTAGTGGTAGTTTTGTGTCAAGAATTGGCACAGCTACTATTCCGTCTATCCACATTTCATCAGAAAGGTTGTTTATTTCATTAAATTCCTCATTCAAAAGACCTTCGAAGTCTTCAAAATCAGAAATTTTTCTACATGATTGTGTAGTAAGAAGGCTACCAATCAACAATGCTACTAAAATAAGTAGCGGCATTTTATACTTTTTCATATTGTTTAGTTTTAGTTGTTAATAGATTAATTTAGTTTGAAAATATTTGGTTTAAAATTTTTGATAAAATTAATAAAAAAAAATTTAAAAAAGTGAAAATTGACAAAAAAAAAAATATAAAATTAATATTTTTTATTCTAATAAATTAAATATCTGTTGTTTATCTCCAATTTAATTATCTAAACGAAAATTTTATTCAATTTGATAGTTATAAATTGATTTATCTATAAATCCAACTATAAGATTGAAATTATTTTGAGAGTTTAACACACCTACTGAAAATTCAGTACTTCCTTTTAGTGGAAATCCTTTGTGTAGTTTTCCATCATTATTTATGAGATATATTTTATTTTCTTTTGAAGGCACAATTCCTATTTTCACATCATCAATTGAAAATCTAAAAATTATTGGTGCTTTTGTTATTTGATTACTAAAGTCATAATTATACAACGAAGATAAATCGTTGTTTAATACTGTAAGATGATTTTTTTCTGTAAAAATATAATCTTTTTTTCCGTCGTTATTTATGTCGGCATAAGTAAAGTGGTGGTATTCAGGCGAAATATCTGTATTATCTAAAGTAATAGTACCATCTAATTTAATTTTCACTATTTCTCCTTTTGTGTTTGTTGTAACAAAATATGCTTTTTTATTTTGTGTTGCTTCTTGAAAATAAAAATTTGAATTTTGTGAAATATTGTATTGTTGAGCTATTTCAATACGAGTATTTCCTTTTCTATCAAGTATATAAATATTTAATTTATCTGAAAAAATGATATAATCCTTTTTTTGATAATTAAAGTGTTGAATAGGTTTTGAAACTACTGTTTCGGTGTTTGTTTTTTGCCATCCATCGCTAATTGTGCCATCTTTTTGATAAAGATAAACTTTTTTATTTTCACATGCAACAAAAAATCTATAATCGTTGTTGTTTTCGTAGTCAAAAAATGCCACCGAGTTGGTTGCTGGCGACTCTAATTTGATAGGAAAACCGTCTATATTGTTACCATTGCGGTCAATAATATATATGTAATTTGCTGTGTTAAAGAGCAATTGGTATTTAGAGTTGTCGTAGTATTCTACTTGATGTATTTTACCAATAATTTTTTCCGAAAACTCTTTTTTAAATAATATTTTTCCATTGTTATCAATCAAGTAGATATTATTTAATATATCTTGTACAAAAATCTCTTTCTTAAAAGTATAATGATTTGTTAATAAGAACGGTTTTGTTAATATTTTTGCATCAAGTTTTGTATTCCAAATAGCTTTATTTGATACTTGTGCATTGGGGTTGTAATTTAATACCATGTTTGTATAAAACAACTCACTTTGAGAAGAAAATTGAATAACAAACTCTTGGAATTTACTTAATTTTTTGGTGTTAATTTTGTACCATTCAGACATTTCGTTGTTTAAAAACTTTATGTTTTGTCCCGAACTTTTTTCAATATTGTAATATACAAAAATATTTGATTTTGATGTTAATTGTTCCGATAAGTTTTGAAACGATTCACTGTTTTGCAAATTGTTTTTAAAAGCAATTGTTTGAATAATTTTTTTCAGATTTTCGTAACTATCAGTAAATATTATATTATTTTCATGTAAAAAATAATATTTATGTTCTGGTATGGCATGTAAGTTTTCAAAGGCATAATTTAAAATATTATCAATTGGAGATTTATAAACAGTAAATTTTGTTTCTTTATCTAATTTATATTCTGTACTATAGTCTTCTATTTTTAGTTTAGTTGAATCGCAGTAAACCTCTGTTATATTGGTTAAAAGTGCTTTTGCTTCTTTTGTTGATTTTACTTTGAGAATTACGTATTCACTAAAGTTAGACTCCGCAAAAGTAATTTGGTTGTCTAATATTTCAAATAATATTTTTTGAATATCAATTTTATATTTCTTGTTAAAATTAGCATTTTTCAAATTCCATTTATATTCCAAATCATGACTTTTCAGATATTCAATAAAATTGCGTTTAAATTCGTATTTGTCAGAAAAACCATAACTTGTAAAACGTGAGGTCTCTTCTGGTAATATTTCTGCTACATTGCTTTTAATCGGATTTTGTTTTGTGAAAATATTAATAAATTTGTCGTAATTTGTTCCAGCATAGGCAAATCCATTAAGATTAATACTTGTGTTATCCAAGCTTAAATCCATTGCGGTCCAGCTGGCAAATCCATTTATCTTTTTTGTTTTTTTTCCTATCTTTGGAGATAGCAAATGTTTGAAAGCGTTAGGGAAGTGTTCGTAATTAATGTATAAATTAGCCAAAACATTTTTGCCTACCGATTTGGATATTTGTTTAAAATTATAATCTATTGCTATTGAATTATTACTTTTTATTTGACGAATAGAATTTTCGGCAAGTAAGGTTGAAAAACTAAAAATTAGTATTCCTTTTGAAAAAGAAAAAGAAAAATTATTTTTTTTATTCAAATCTTCAAAACTCACATCAAATATTTTTGTATTATCATGATTTCGCTCAGTAATAGTAGCTTTGTCTTTTAATAGTATCTCCAATTTCTTCATCATTCGTTTCTGATTTGCTGTTCTTGGGAGAGAAACGAGATATAAAAAATGGAGTTTATTTTTGCCTTGCAAATGTGCCGAAATCAAAATATTTTTGTTTGATAAAATATTAAAATCTTTTTTAAACAAAGAGTCAATAAAATTTAATTGTTTATTTTGTTTTTTAAAGGTGGAAATTTGAATTAAATCGTTCCAAATATCATTATTTTTAATAGAACTTGATAGTTTTGTAAAATCAGATGTTTCTAAAATAAACGATGCGTCAAGTGGAACAGCATCTATTGCGGGCGACAATTCTTTCTGTTGATTTGTTTGTATTAAAAGATATGATGCCAAAATAAAAATTAAAAATACTATAATTATTATTATTGGTAGTCTATATTTTTTCATAAAAAACTGTAAGATTAATGAATAATTGAAAAACAAACAAGGAATAATTTATCCGCTGAAAATATTCAATTTAATTTTTAATTGTGGTTATTGAGTGGGTTTTAAATAGATAGCAGTATATATTAGTCTTTTTTTAAGAGGTTATTTTTACGCTAACTTAGGTGAAAAATATTTTTCGCTTATATGTAAATATTTTTTAAAGAAACAGAATGCAAAAATAGACTTTTAAAAGTGACGTTTATATACAGTTAGTTACAAATTATATAATTAATCTTTAATTTCCTCAAAATTAATAAATTCACCTGTATCCTCAGGGTTTTTAGATTGCTTTTCTTCTCCAACTTTTGGTTTAATAATTGTATCTCCTTCGTCTCTTTTATCTTTTTCTTCTGTTACCTTTGTTTCGGCGTTAGAAAAAATGGTTTTTAAAAATCGCAAAGTTATTTTCTTCGATAAATTTCTTAGCCCTCTATTAATAGACTTATTTATTGCTTTTGGAAATAAAACAAAAATTAGTATAATTAATAAAATTATTATTAATATAAATTTTCCCATAATAAGTTTGAGTAAAAATAAAATGAATAATACAATGGTTCAATGATACAATTAAAAACCAATAGATTAAAAACCAATAGATTAAAAAATACAAATGCGTAA
This sequence comes from Bacteroidales bacterium, assembly GCA_029938985.1. Lineage (GTDB taxonomy): Bacteria > Bacteroidota > Bacteroidia > Bacteroidales > JAOZQN01 > JAOZQN01. Next base: position 8,090 of record JAOZTW010000109.1, read on the forward strand.
AAACTTTTGTATGGATACTTACAATAAAAAATATAGTTTCAATATATTGTTATGTTGTAAAACTTTGATTTTTAACAGCAATTTTTATAAATGATAGAATTTTAAGGTGCAAACCAATTCTTAATTCCTAATTCTTAATTATTAAAGAGGTATTCCTCAAAAAAGCAAAGTATATTTTTGTAATTAAGGAACACCTAATTTTCTAATAATTAACAATTACTTATATAACAACCATATAGTGTTGTTTTTAAGGTCTTTTTTCAATTTTGTCATCTTTGCTCTTGCATCTTTTTCTTTTTCGAACGATGCAATTGCTACTCTATTTAATTTTCCTACTTTTGGTAAAATTTGAGCTTGATAACCTTTAGCTTTAAGTGACGCATCTTCGTTTTTTGCAAATTTTAAGTTTTTATAACTTCCCACAATTATGTAGTAATTTGCGTTTTCAATAACCGTATCTTTATCTTTTGGTTTAATATTTCCTTCTTCGTCTTCTACCATAACATTTTCAGTTGTGTCGTTAACTTCTACATTTAAAGTTGTGTCTGTCTCAATAATTTTTGTAGTGTCTGGCTCATACAAATCATCATCGTTAGGAAACTCAATTGTGTCGTTGTTTACATTATTTGTATTCTTATTTTTTTTATTATTAGGTGGTTGACACGAAAACAAAAATAATACAAATACTGAAATTAAAATTAAACTAATTCTTTTCATCTTAAATAAATTTTAATAGTTAATATATTTTATAAATTGAATCTGCAAATTTAATGTTTTTGTATTTAAAATAAAATTTTAATTGTGTTTATTGATGAATTGTTTTATTTTTGTTTTTTTATTATATTATGGATTCACATAGAAATTCAAAAAATCAAGGACATCAAATTATCTACTAATTATTAATTAACAACACATTGAACAAATTCTACAACATATTTGAAGATTTTATAAGTATGTTCTTCCCAAATATTTGTCAAGGTTGTGAGCAACCTCTGACAGGAAAGGAAAAATATATTTGCTTAAAATGTTTGTACACTCTACCAAAAACCAATTTTCACAATTCTCGTAAAAATATAATTAGTGAACTATTTTTTGGCAAAATAAATTTTGAAAATGCAACATCTTTTTGTTTTTTTAATAAAGATGGAACAATTCAAAATTTAATACACAGCCTGAAATACAAAGGTGTGAAAGAAGTTGGAGAAGAGCTTGGCAAACATCTTGGAAGTGAACTAAATAGTTCTATTTTTTCAGATATTGATTTAATAATTCCAATACCTTTACATAAAAAAAGACAAAAATTTAGAGGTTACAATCAAAGTGAATGGATAGCAAAAGGAATTAGTGAAATTATGAATAAACCTATTGATATAAAATCGGTAATACGTGCAACATATACAGAAACTCAAACTAAAAAAAATAAAGATGAAAGGTGGGAAAATGTGAAAAACATTTTTGAAATAAAATTACCTGAAAATTTAGAAAATAAACACGTTTTACTTGTGGACGATGTAATTACAACTGGCTCTACAATAGAATCATGTGCAAAAACTATTTTGGAAGTAAATAATGTTAAAATTAGTATTGCCGCAATTGCATTTGTAAGTAACTAATTATAATTCCTGAAACCTCAAAAATCAAGGATTTGTTTAATAATAAAACAATATATAAAATGCCTATAAAATACACAAACCATATTCTGAATAGTATAATTTATACAGGAGAATGTGAAGGTGGTTGTTTTACAGGCTTTGTTTATTTCTACTTCACGAAATCAAAAAAAACGCCTAATGCCTGTTATTCAACATGTTTACCTATAAAGGCAAGAAGAATTATCTATTTGTAGATAAGCACCAAAGGTGAGTAATTTTCTTTTCTTTAGTTTGGGTATCCGTTTTTTTAGCAGTATCAAAATAGCTTATAGTGTCTCCAATTATTTGTTTGAAACCTTTTTCAAATTCTGTTATTTTGTTGTTTATCAAACTTCTCACTGTTTCTATCAACAAATCTCTTTTCAATTTTACTTCATTATTTATCCAGGTTTTTATAATGTTTGTAAATACAATTTTAACTTCATTGTTTGGTATTTTCAATTTATGGTTACCAAAGTCGCTTTTTTCTACTTGCGTTAAATATCCATTATCGGTAAGCAATGTCCAAATAAGTTCATTATCGGTCTCAAAATCCTGAAACACAAAATTATCATGTAATTCTTTCTCTATTATTTTACCCTCTATAAGGTCTTGTATTTTTTCATTTACCCCTATTTCAATAATTCTACTTTTAATTAAAGAATAATCGCCCGAATTTATCCAGTATGGTTTAAAACCGTCTTTGGCTTTGGCAATATAATTTACAATAGACCAAGGATTATATATTTTTTCGGTGCTACCAAACTTATAACCATTATACCATCTTTCTACTTCCGAAATTTTACTTTCTAATTGAAAATATGATAAAAGTTTATTTATTTCAGTTTGTGTAAACCCAAACATATCAGAATAGTAATGCGATGTAATTCCAAAAACATCAAAATTATTCCATTCCGAAAATATACTTTCACGCCCCACACGCATTACACCAGTTAAAAGCCCTTTTTCTAAGGTATTATTTCCTTTAAAAGCATCACCCAAAAAACCCTGCATAAAATTTATTAAATGTTCGTAGAATGTTAAATTTCCGCTTTGAAATGTTTTAATTGGTGGTTTTGTATATTGAAATGCAGAAATTATTGGTGCGTCATATTCGTCAACAAGGATAATAACTTTTTTATTAAAGTGTTTTTTTAACTAAAGTTTTTGCTTTCATAATAATATAATTATCAAACAGTTGTAATTTT
>JAOZTW010000110.1 GCA_029938985.1 Bacteroidales bacterium
TTATTTATGAAAAATGCCCATTTTTTTCTTTTTTAAAAGGATTACAATTTTTTTATTCCATCACAATATTTGACTGTAAACCCATAAATTTTATTAAATGCTCCCCAACGAGGTGCAATAAAATAGATGCAAATATTTGCTATTTGAAAAGATTATTTATTTATCATAATAAAAAGATCTTGATTATCTATATGAGCCATTAAAAATAGAATTAAAAACTTTTTGCGTTTTTATACCAGTACAAATAATAACCAAATAAATATTTCTTTTTTGCTTTTTTACTACTTAAATATAGTTCTTGTATAAACCACTTGCTTGGTATAAATTTTTGATTTATCCATTTTGTTCAATTGTTTTAAAAAAAGCTCGCAATCTGTTTCAGAAAAAACCGCTTGAATATATCCTTCATCGTCTTCTTTGTTTGTAAATTTGATAGGAATTTTTGTTTTTGAAACAAATATTTGAAAAAATACTTGTTCCTCATCGCCAGGAGGTTCTGGTGTAAAAGTGTAACCAGGCGGAATAGAATGTTCGCCTTTTGACAAAAAAGTATTTTGATTTTCGGCATAAGGGAAAAGCATATATATTAAGGGGTTTTCTGTATCGCTTGGGTCAAAAAAGAAAGCATACACGTAAGCATCTTCTTGTAACTCAATAGCAATATTATATTCTTTTCCAATTATCAAATTGTTTTTTTCTAATTTATTACCACCAGCATCTAAAAGTTCAATATTAAAATCAGTCCATTTGCCTTGCCAAGCAAAAAGCTGAGTATAAAAATCATTAATCTCTCTTAGCTCAACATCAATTTTTTTCAAATACTCTTTATCTGTATTATTTTTAATTTTTTTAGAATTTTTTCCTTTCACAGCTTTTATACTCTCTTTTGGATAGCCACCAAACTGATTAGGAATAATTTTGGTCTGTTCTATGCTCAAAACAGAATAATCACTTTTGATTTTGTATTTTCCCGAAATAAAAAAATCTGCTGTATTGTTGTTCAAAAACTCAGCCCAAAAATCCTTTGAAGAAATATTGTCTGGTTTTTTAAATCCAGCCTTCATTTTTTCATACAGCATAGCATCAACTTCTTCGGGAAACAACAATTTATGACTGTATTTTCTTTTCTGAATTTCTTTTCTAACTTCCTGTGCCAAATAATTTGTAAATTTTATACCAAGATATGTAGTTTTATCGTCGTATAAGTCTTCTCGCACAAAAAAAGTAAGCGAAACTTTTGAGTCTTTGGGTAACAGTTTTATTGCATCTGCAATATTAGAAGCAGTTTTTTTTGCTACTTGTTCCAAAATTTGTTGTGAAAACACAAAATTTGAAAACAAAAAAATTGTTATAATTGTTAGTATGTATTTTTTCATATTATCTTTGTTTACTCTTGTCAATTTTATCAATCGCTTTAATATTTTGTTTTATTTCTTTTTTAACATTCTGTAAACGTTTATTTTGAGGTAAATTCTCAGGATTAACTCCTACATTTTCTCTTACCATATTTCTCACTTGTCGTCCAACATTATAATGTGTGTTTTCTAATTTTATTTGCCCCTCAATACCGTCTTTTTTTATTTTTTCTTCAGTCATAGTAATTCTAAATAAATTAGCCGACAATTCAGCACGTCCCATGTGTTCAAATAATTTCTTTTTATCAATATTTCTTTTTTTGGCAAGTTGCCAGTTAAACATGTTGTATAGACCCAGATAACCTTGATTTGCAAAATTAGCATAATTAGTTAAACCAGACTGTTTTGCAATACTATTTAATGATTTATTACCTTCTTTAATTTCATCTCTAATAACTAATCTGTCAATATCTTCTCTACTTTTTATAAGTTCTTCAAACTTTTGGGTCATTAATGAAAAATATGCCTGTGCCGCCGCCACTTCTTTGTGCTTTGAACCTGCATTCATAACAGTCATATAGCAAGCAAATCTTGATAATTTAAAGTCATATTTATTTGTATCTGGATTTTCTACAGGTTTAATATTTTCATAATGTTTAATATTTAAAGAAATCATTGCCTTTGTCGTTCTTTCAATTACCTTTTCAAAACTATTCATTTCTTTGTAGCCAAGCATTTTCATTAAATCACTTGCCCACCAAAAAGTTAATCCATTTTGATGTCTAAAATCTTCAAAATTCAAGTTTTCAATTCTTTTTATATTTTCCATGTTTAATTTTGTATGTATTTTTGGCATTTTTCGGCGTTTTTCACGAGTATCAATTTCTTCGTTACTTTTGAAATATTAAAATGCTCATTTACAAAGGTAAACTTTAATTCTAATATTTCAAAAAAGCCTTGAACTTGACACTCGTGAAAAACGCCCATTTTTCATAAATGCAAATTACAGCGTTATTTTAATTCAAATGTTCTGTATTATTAAATTTTATAATTTTGCAGTATTCTCCATTTATTTCAATAACATTGATGGCTGTATTTTTTTGTGCTTCAATATTTGGAATTGATTCAGCTTTTTTGTCTGTCAAAACCGCAATAATTGCTTTATTTATTCCATTGTGTCCAACGAGAACAATAGTCTGATTTTGTTTATTTTGATGGTTTTGAAAAATATTTTTTAAAACATTTTTGGCTCTAATATACATTTCTGTTAATGTTTCAGCACCTGCTTTATTAAAAATTTCTAACTGTTCTTCTTGTGAATATAGTTTTAAGTCCAATTTTTTTTCTCCCTGTAGTTTGCCGAGATACATTTCACGTAAATTTTTTAAATATATCACTTTTATAGGTTCATGATATTTTGCTATTTCTTGGGCGGTAATGGTTGCTCGCATTAAATCGCTTGAATAAATAAAATCAATTTTTTCATTTTTCAAAAATTTCCCAAGTTTTTCAATTTGTTTTTTTCCATTTTCCGAAAGTGAACCATGCCAATGTCCTTGCATAATATTATTCAAATTAGCATTAGTTTCTCCATGTCGTATTAGTAGTAATTTCATAATTAATTGATTAATAAATGAATAAAATATCAATATTTAATTTTAATAATTCGAAATATTATTTTTCCAATTCCTAAACAGTTAAGAAATCTCCTGTAAAAGTATATTTATCCTGTCTATATAATCACTATCTTCTGGAACTGCATTTATTATTTTGGAATGCAATTCTGTTACTTTTTGTTTATCTTTTTCTTTAACTGCTTCTTTTATATCAATTAATAAACCTTTTAGTTTAACTGATATTTCAGGTATTTCATTTTCCCCCATTATACGTTCAATTATTTTTTCTATCTCATATCCAAAAGGTTTGCCTTTTATATTGAGTTTCTTTATAGTTGTCCCGTCACCTTTTGTTTTTAATATTGTTAGTGAATCATTTTCAAGCGATTGCACAATAAATGGACTATGAGTTGTGAAAACGAATTGAATATTAGGAAAATTTATATTTAAAATAGGTAATATTCGTCTTTGCCACGATGGGTGAAGATGTTTATCTATTTCGTCAATTAGAACAATTCCTCTAAAATTATTTTTATCTCCTATTTCTATATGATAAATTTCTGAAGCACGCCAAATCATATCAAAAATCCAAATAAACATAACTCTAAAACCAGAGGGCATTGCTTCTAGTTTTAATAAATCATTATTTTTTTGAGCTGTAGGTGTTTTGAATAAAAACGTTTCTTTTGTAAAATTATTTAATAGAAATTCAGAATCACTTCCAATAAAAATATCATTAATAATATCTTGTATTTTAATGAAATTATTTTTCACAAATTCATAAACTCCTGTTTGTCCTATATTTTTAAAATAACCATTATCATTAAACAGACTTGCAATATCCTCGTATTTTATTTTATTACTAAATTCCGATTTTAAAACACCTCTGTTTGTACCATAAGCCAAAATTAAATATGAGGAAAAAATAATTTTTAATTCTTCCCGATTTTCAATACAACTAATTTCATCTTTTTTGTTTATTTTATATCTAAAAACTTTTTCATTCTTATCTATAATGACAGTAATTTCAAATTCTCCAATTTTACTTCCCATTTTAATAACATCAATCCATTCATTTTTTGTGTTTGGTTTAATTTCATCTGTTAACCCAAGTGCAAGTAATTGAAGGATAGTTGTTTTTCCTCTACCATTTATTCCAATAATTATATTTGATTTTTGTTGAAAATTAATTTTAATATCATTGAAACATTTAATATTACGTATTGAAATATTCTTTATCTGTATTTCTGAGCCTTTATTAAGGTAATAAGTCAATAGAGTATTTATTTTGTAATTGTGGGAAATTTTGGATTTTGGATTTAATATCATTAAGATTCCATAAAAATAACTTTGTATGATATTCTTTCTCAAATTGTTCATTTTTTTGAATAAGAAATTCTTTTTTCATTCTTATATTTTGGGTAATAATGTAAAATTCCTTAAATAGGTTAGGATAACTTTTTGAAATATTTGAAAACATTAATATTGTTCTTACATAGGCACTATAAGTAAGGTTTAACTTAACTTCAACAATTATTTTCTTTGCAAAGGATAAAACATCAACACGAATACCTTCAATCAACTGATATTCTTGAATATAGGTATCAGTATCATCAATTGCATTAAACAAATCACAAACTAATTGTTCTAACCTATAACCTTTTGAAACTATATTTGATAAATTAATTTTTTTCATAAATACTGTATTAATAAATTATTGTATTTCAATTTTAATCTTATTAACTTAACAATACAATTGTTTTTATATAAGTGAAAAATAAATAATTGAATTTTAAAGTGTAACTTTATTTAAAAATGTAAAAAAAGTCAATATTGTTAAAAGCATTTAGCAACAATCTGTTGTTGAGACAGATAAAAACAGCAACTCCAAAAAATATTGACTTTTTAAATACACTTTATTTTCGTGTAGCCCATCTTCTAATTTCTGCTCTAAACCATTCGTCTGCTTTTGGAGTCCATTTATAATTATCTCTAATATATTTTACTGTTGATTTTTCAATATCTGTGTACGAATTTCCATCAATAACTTTTTCATAAAGTTTTTTTGCATCTGCAATTGAAATTCTATTATCATTTACTCCCGCTATTGCTTCGTCGGCTGCTTCTAACAATTCTCGGTCATATTTTTTACCTTTAATAACTTTGTAATAACTCATTTTTAATTTGTTTTTATAGTTAATAATTACTTCATTTTAATTTACAAACGTAATATATTTTTTAAAATAAAAAAATATTTTATTTTTTTGAAATAAAAAAACTTACGGTTTTTTCTTTTTGGTTGCCAAGTTTATCTTTAGCAAATACATTTATTGTATAAAATTGTTCTTTTGTTATCAATTTTAATTTCAATATATTATCAGCACTAATGTATTTTGTTTTTTTACCTCCGTTGATAGAAAAAAAGATTTCTTCCTCTCCAGTATTTTTGTCTGTTGCCGACAAATACATTTTTGAATAAGGTGGATAAACTGGATAATTTTCACCATTTTTAACTTCTGTTCGTATAGGTTGAATACTAAAATTCACATATATTTCAGGAGGTTCGTTGTCAACAAAGAAAACACTTTTTTTAACTTGCTCGCTATTATTTACATTATCAATTGCTTTAAATTCAATTGTTTGATAGCCGTTATTTTGTATTTTAAATTTATTTTCATAATTAACAAAACCTGTTCCAGTAATAGAATATTGTAAATTTTTAACACCCGAAGCATTGTCATTTGCAAATAATTTAACATTTGTTTTATTGTTTAGAAAAAGAGTGTCTCGGTGAAAAAACTGAGGACCTTCAAAATCTATATAACTTGTAGGAGAGGTATTATCTAAATAAACACCTCTTTTATAAATTCTTGTTTTATTTCCAACTACATCTTTTGCAAAATATTTTAGAGTTTGATATCCTTGGAGGTCTGCAAATTTTGCTTCATCTTCATAAATATTAAAACCTTTATTGTTAAAAGAATACTTAACAAAAGAAATGCCAGAGTTGTCATCTGTTGCACTAATTTTAAAAGTTGAATTCCTTGAAACATAAGTATATTTACTATCATATTTATCACCAATAATTTCAAAATCAAGTTTTGGTGGAGTTTTATCTACAACAAAATTAAGGGAAAAATTTGTGTTCGTAGTTTCGTCAACATCTCCAAAGCTTGAATTTCCAACATTATCCACCGCATAAAAACTCAACCAATGGTCTCCCCCCATAAACGAATAAGCTTGAATTGGTTTTGTATAAAGTATAGGTTCTCCCTCGTCTATAATATAATAGGTGGCTTTAACGCCAGAAATATCATCTTCCGATTTTAATAATATTGTTGCATCTTGTGCAAGCACAATTCCATAAGTTTCTCCATTAATTGTTTTAGTTGTTGTTGGAGCAGTAAAATCTAAGGCAAAATTTTTCTCGTGTAGTTTCTCTGCATTTCCGAGATTATCGGTAGAGTAATATTTAAAAGTGTTATTTTTATTTTGGTCGTAAAATACGAACGAAGATGTATATTCTTTGTAATCTTCTCCATTAATTGAATAATAAATTTTTTCAACTCCAGATATTTCATCTTCTGCTTCTAATTTAATTTCAAGACCTTTACCATAATATATTTTTCCATTAGAGTTGTATTTTTTGGCACCAGTAAAATAAGAATTTGTATTAGGTGCTGTACCATCTGTTTGAATTTCAAAGCGTAAATCATGAGTTGGGTAAACAGCTTTTTTTGTTACTGTGTCAACGGCTGGCGAAATTCGCAATGAATTGTAACCATCAGTATCTAAATACATTGGATTAGTGTACTGAGGAACAGATTCGCTTTTTAATAAAATATCATTACTATTGTCGATTGCCGATGTAGAAATCCATAAATATAAAGGTTGATGACGATTATAATAAAAATTTCCTTCAGCATCTTTATACGTTTTTTTTTCATGTTTTGGTTGTTCTTGCGAAAACAAACTTGTTGTTAACACAAGCAACAAAATTGTAATTATTAGTTTCATTTTAATTGTTTAAAAAAATTACTATATTTGTTTATTTCTAATTTACAAAGTTTAATTTAATTGAAATTCATATAGTTATATTAAGGCGTTTTTCACGAGTATCAATTTCTTCGTTACTTTTGAAATATTAAAATGCTCATTTACAAAATGAAACTTTAATTCTAATATTTCAAATAAGCCTTGAACTTGACACTCGTGAAAAACGCCAATTTATTTTATTATTTCAAAATGTAAAATTACTAATTTATTTATTTTTTTCAAATTTATTTTATTTATTTTTCAATCAAATAATGTTAAGTGAAAAAAGAAAAAATAACTAAGCCCTACCTACTTGTTTATTTTGCCCTTTTAAAAATTTTAAAATATCATTAAATAGCTTGCTATTTGTAGATTTGTTAAAATAATAGAAGAACAAAAAAAGGCGTATTCTGGAGTTACTTATTATTTCATTTTCACTAAGTGAAATTGTTTATAATCTGGCAAAGATAATAATTGTATCATTCCTTATTCTTTTGCAAGTATGGTATCAGTTGCTGTTATATTCTGTGCAGTAGTATAATTAAAAATTGGTTTACTTCTCAGAATTTAATTATTTATTTTATATGTATAGATTTATATTTAATTTGATACATATCAGTCAGTTAAATGTAGATTAATTTGTTACATGATTTTTGCAATTAATATTTTGAAAATAAAAAAATAAGATTTTTTGTAAAATTTTAATATAATTTATGAAAAAATAGATTTTTATATTACTTTTGTAATTGGTTTTTTCCAAAAATAAAAAATTATAATATACTATGAATATTGAAAAAATAATAGCCAGTAAAGCTATCACTATATTTAATGAAATATATCAACAAAGTTTGAAATACGATGTTGTTCAAATAATTAAAACAAAAAAAGGTTTTGAAGGAGATTATACAATTGTATTGTTTCCTTTGTTACGTTATGCAAAAAAAGCTCCAGTTCAGGTAGGAAAAGAATTGGGAGAATTGTTAGTACAGAAAGATAATTTTTTTTCAGATTATGAAATTGTAGGCGGATACCTTAATATTAGTATAAACAATGCTTTTTGGCTTAATTTTGTGTCGGAAGCGAGTAAAATACAAAATTATGGTTTGCAATTAGATAACAAAGAAAAAAAGAAAATAGTTATAGAATTTTCTGCTCCAAACACAAATAAACCGCAACATTTAGGACATATAAGAAACAATTTGCTTGGAGCTTCGCTGTCACGAATTTTAAAAGCCAACGGACACGATGTAGTAAAAGTTAACTTAGTAAACGATAGAGGAATACATATTTGTAAAAGTATGCTTGCTTGGCAAAAATGGGGCGAAAATGCGACACCTCAAAGTGTGGGTAAAAAAGGAGACCATTTTGTGGGGGATTACTATGTGCTTTTTAATAAAAAATACAATGAAGAAATTGAACAATTAATTGAAAGTGAAGGATATACAAGAAAAGAAGCAGAAAAAAATTCAAATTTGATGCTTCAAGCCAAAAAAATGCTTAAAAAATGGGAAAGAAATAACAAAAAAGTTAGACAAATTTGGCAAACAATGAATGATTGGGTTTTTGAAGGTTTTGAAAAAACTTATGCTGATTTAGGTATTGAATTTGATAAAACATACTTAGAATCTATTACTTACTTGTCGGGCAAAGCAATTGTTTTAATTAATATGAAAAAAGGCAGAGTGCAAGTTGCTGACGATGATTCTATATATATTAATATGGAAGACAAAGGTTTAGACAAGAAAATACTTCTACGTTCTGATGGTACATCAGTATATATGACCCAAGATTTGGGAACTGCCGTAACAAGATACGAAGATTATAAATTTGATGAGCATATTTATGTTGTTGGTAATGAGCAAGATTACCATTTTAATGTATTAAAAATTGTACTTGATAAATTTGGATATGAATGGAGCAAAGATTTACAACATTTTTCTTACGGAATGGTTGAACTACCTGATGGTAAAATGAAATCAAGAGAGGGAAAAGTTGTAGATGCCGATGATTTAATAGCAGAAATGTATAAAACGGCAAAACAAAAAACAGATGAACTTGGAAAACTTGACGGGTTTTCGGAGGAGGAAAAAAATGAAATCATACGAAAAATATCAATAGCGGCTTTAAAATATTTTATTCTTCGTGTTGACCCAAAAAAGAATATGACATTTAACCCAGCTGAATCTATTGATTTTAACGGTAATACTGGACCTTTTATTCAATACACTTACGCAAGAATAAATTCAATATTAAACAAAGCCAAAGAACAATCTATAAAAATAGATAACACTATTTTAGAAAATATAGAACTCCAAACTATTGAAAAAGAATTAATTAAATCTGTTTTCAAATACGAAAAAATTATTACAGAAGCAGGTACAAAACATAGTCCTGCCTTGCTTGCAAATTATGTTTATAATTTAAGTAAAGATTATAATCGTTTTTATCATGACTTACCTATTTTAAAAGAAACAGATAAAAATAGTAAAAATTTCAGATTAGTTTTATCTCAATTAGTAGGAAATGTAATTAAATCGGCATTAAATCTACTTGGAATAGAAGTCCCTGAAAGAATGTAATTTACTAATTACTAATTAAGAATTAGGAATTGGTTTACACCTTAGAGTTCAATTTTTCAAAAATTGTTTGTTTACTATTATATTCATAAATTATTATAAATAGTTAAATTTAAAGGTGAAAACCAATTCTTAATTCCTAATTAATATTCATCATTTGTTCTTTAATCTTTTCTAATTCGTCTTTCATCTGCACAACAATTTTTTGAATATTATAATTATTTGCTTTTGAACCAATTGTATTTATTTCCCTGCCAATTTCTTGTGCTATAAAAGCAAGTTTTTTTCCGTTAGGACTATCTTCATTTATTGTTTCCAAAAAATATTTGCAATGGTTTTCTAATCTTACCTTTTCTTCTGTTATATCAAGTTTTTCTATATAAAAAACCAATTCTTGTTCCAGTCGGTTTTTATCATATTCTATTTCAGATATTTTTTCTAATGCTTTAATAAATTTATTTTTTAAATTAATTGTTCTCTCGGTTTCAAATACTTTAATTCCATTTAATAAACTAATAATTAGATTAATACGGTTAATAAAATCTTTTTCTAAAACAGCTCCCTCCTGAGTTCTAAATTTTAATAACTCTTCAATTGCATTTTTAGCCGTTTTAAAAATAAAAAACCACTCTTCTGGGTTAATTTCCTCATTTTTAACTTTTACCACTTCTGGCATACGCATTACTATTTGATAAATATCTGTATTTTCAAAACTATCATTATTAGCAACAACAATTTCTTTCAACTGATTATAATAGTTATTTACACATTCTTTATCAATATAATTATTTGTATTTTTCTGTTTATTCTCTACTTTAATTAAACATTCTATTTTTCCTCTAATCAGCTTTTTAGATAATTCATTTTTTAAAATAAATTCTTTTTCCGAAAATTGAGACGGAATTTTGAAACGAATATCTAAATTTTTACTATTCAAGGATTTAACTTCTATATCAATAATTCTTTTTTCGTCTTCGTGTTTGGCTTTTCCAAAGCCTGTCATTGATTGTATCATTTGTTAATTATATTTTTAATTATTTAAAGTTCATTTTTAAAACGTTTTTGTAATCGAAAAAGAATAAAATCGTAAAATGGTTTATGAACTCCATTCTTGCTTTCATTATATTCTGATATTAAATTACCTGCCTTTTCAATTGCTTTTTTATGTTTATTCCAGTCTTTTTTATTACCAGAAACTTTTGTTAATATTTTAGAAATAGCTTTCCAACTTCCCTTTCTTTTATTTACTGAAAAGTCGGGAAAACTTTTTACCATAGCATTAAAGCATTGATTAATTGCCTTTAATAAAAATCAAATAGAGTATTAAGACTT
>JAOZTW010000692.1 GCA_029938985.1 Bacteroidales bacterium
GTGCTACGCACAAAAAAAACAGCCACAAACCACCGCCACCAAGCAGTTAACGATATGTGCAACTCAAAATAGACAAATATAAAGAGTATCCTATAAAATGAAATATATTGAAAATATAAAAGATTTGAACGAATATTATAATATCAATTCAAAACACGCTTTAATTGATATTCAAAAATATTCTGATATTTCAACTTCAAAAAAATTGAAGACTGAACCTGTCGTATTAGGATTTTATAAAATTGCATATATAACTAATTTTAACGGAACAGAAAAAGTCTTAAATTTTGTAGAACCTGGACAAAAATGTTCATATTTATCGACAAAATCTTTAAAAGGCTATCAAATATTAATACACCCAGATATTTTCAAAAAATATCTTACAGAAAAGAGTATAATCAAATATAATTTTTTTTCATTTTATATAGAAGAGTTTTTGAGTTTATCGGAAGAAGAACAACTTAGTGTAAGTTCACTTGTAAAGCAGGCATGGAATGAATTTAATAATAAAGAAGATGATTTTTCAATTCCCATAATTTTATCATATATAAGTGTATTGTTAAATCTCTCTGAAAGATTTTATTCTCAACGTTTTAATGTTCGTAAAACTATGTGCAACCAGATTTCAAATGATTTTTTCAAACTTTTAAGAACATATTACACAAATCAACCAAACATTGAAATTAAACAGCCGTCTTTGCAGTTCTTTGCCGAAAAATTGAACGTTACACAAAACTACCTGAGTGACACAATTAGACACCACACAGGAAAATCTGCATTATTTATAATACACGATTATATTATCAACGAAGCAAAAAAAAATCTTACTTCATCAAACAAACCTGTTAGCCAGATTTCCGAAGCTCTCGGATTTGAATATCCGAATTATTTCTCACGCTTATTTAAGAAAAAAACATCTTTTTCGCCTTCTGAATTTCGCAAATCAGTAAAAAGTATCTAAACTGCCTTGATTTGTATCCGTTTTTAACAATTTACTATTTGTAATTTTGCACCGTCAATTTTGGCATAGAATTATAAATATTGTAAATTTAAGATGGAAAATAAAATTCTTGTAACAGGAGCTACCGGAAATATCGGTAAAAAAATCATTAAACTTTTAAAATCTAAAAATGCAAATTTTGTAGCCGGAACTACAAAAGGAGAAAAAATTGAAGGCGTTGAAACTGTATTAGCTGATTTTTCAGATATTGAAAGTCTGAAAAACGCAATGCAAGGCATATCAACTTTGTTCTTGTTGCTACCAAGCCACCCAGAAGCCACCAAGTTTGGAGAAAATGCAATTAATACAGCAAAAGAATGTGGAGTAAAACACATTGTTCGTTCAAGCGGAATGTTTGCAAATGCAAATTCAAATTTATTGATTGAAAAACTACTTGGAACAACAGATAAATATCTAAAAGAAAGCGGAATTAATTATACAATTACCGCACCTTCTTCTTTTATGCAAAATTTCAGCACTCAAATAGTAAACGACTATAAAAACGGAGCAATATATCAAGCAGCAGACGATGCGAAATTAAGTTGGGTTGATACACGAGATATTGCAGCAGTTAATGTGGAGGTGTTATTAAATCCTGCGAAATACAAAAAACAAACTTTAATAATAACAGGTAGCAAAAATTTTAATTACCAAGAAGCAATAAATCAAATGAATGAAATTCTTGGAAAAGAAACAAAATATGTAGCTATTCCAAACGAAGCTGCTGCAAAAGCAATGGCAGATATACACTTTCCTCAATTTATTATTGATTTACTCATAAGCCTGAACGACAGCATCAAACAAGGTCGCTTTGTTGAAAATACTGATACAGTTGAACAAATTTTGGGACGCAAACCCATTACATTTAAACAATTTGTAACTGATTATAAGAATGTTTGGTTATAAAAATAAATTTCTATTAACAATTTAAATAAAAAATAATGAAAAATTTATTAAAATTAAGTTTATTGGCATTGATGGTAATGTCATTATTTGTAACATCGTGTAAAAAAGATGACGATGTTATTACAACAAAAGTAGATTTTGGAGTTGCACCCACTCTCACAATAACAAATGGTGAAGTTCAAGTAATAACTACTGATAAAGTCAGATACCATACTCTGAGTGCATTTTCTATTACATCGGCTATTGTAGAAACAGAAAACAGCTTAGTAATAATGGATGTAGGAGTAAAAGCCGATTACCTGCCCGATTTTGGCACAGAACTAAAAGCTTATGCAGATGCCATCGGTAAAACAATTTCGGCAGTTATTATAACCCACGACCATGCCGACCACTGGGGGAATATCGACCTTTTTGCTTCATCACAAATTTATGCAGAAACGACTATTGCAGATGAGTTATCAGCAAATGGAGATTTTACAACGCTTTTTTCCGGAACTATTAATAAAATAACAGGTTCAGAAACATTCGATGGACTAACATATCAAGTTGAAACTTTATCTAATGTAGAAGCCCATAAAAATTCGTATTTCTATATTGAAGAAGAAAAAATTTTTTTTGCCGAAGATTTAGTCGGCTATAAATGGCAGTTGTTTCTCAGAGAATATACTCCGCTGACAGGAGAAGATGAAATTGACAATTGGATAGTTATATTGGATAATTTTAAAACAAAGTTTGGAGATTACGACCACATGTTTGTTGGTCATGGTTTTTCAACTTCGGAAATTACTGCAACACTTGATGAAAACATTACTTATCTCACAGATGCACAAGGCTTAATAAAAGGAACGAAAACACTTACAGCAGGAGGGTATGCAACAACAAATAAAGAAGTAATTGATGAATTAAAATTGCTTTACCCAACTTGGGGGACAGGCTCGATAGACCTTGCTTTACCGGAAGCGTTTTATCATGGAGACCCTGGTGCAATTTGGTTTGAATAAATAAAATATCAAAAAAAAAGAGTTGTTGCAAATTAATATAATTTGCAACAACTTATAACCTATAAAAACATATCATGAAAAATACAAGTATAATACTGACCTCTAAAATAATGGGTAAAAAACTGGACATGGCTATAATGTGTTGA
>JAOZTW010000693.1 GCA_029938985.1 Bacteroidales bacterium
GCCGACAGTTTATATACAATTGTTTGTGCGAGAGCGATGTGCAACTTTAAACGGGTAGCCTAATATTTATTAATCTATATTTAAACCTAATTTTTCAAAAAAGAAATTATTTCTTGCATTTGCATCTTTTAATATTTTATCATAGGTAATTATTTGATAAAATATTTTTACAGACGAACCTGTAGGAAATTTATACAACAACTCTTTATCTGGTGTAGAGTGAAAATTTTTAAACTTAATTAAATTTTTTGCCATATTTTTTGGAAAATCACATATTAAATAACAATAATAAATACAATTACTAGAAGTTTTCAAGAGTCGTCCTTCTTTTGTTGCTTTGTAGGCGTTTTCATCTTCAATTTGTATTACATATTTTAATAATTGTTCTGTAGGGTCATCTTTATAGATATTTTTTGTCATTGGTTTTTTAAATTCAAGTATAACAATTGTATCGTGAATATCTTTGTCTTTTTCAACATAAACCAACGGATTGTCTGATAGTAAATCATTTGCAATAATAACATCTGGTCTATTAGAACCCTTTTTAAAATATTCATTATTTAATGGTTTGTCAGACGCAAGATAGTCATGATAAACTAATTTTTCATCAACTAACCATAAATTATTTTGTTCGAATTCAATATCTTCCGATGTTATTTTCATTGGAACAATTAAATTATGTAAAACAGATTCTTTTTCGTAATTATCATTAGATTCTGTTCCAAGAGCTTTTTCAAAAAGTTTTAAAATTATTTTACGATGAATAACATAATCTACTAATGAAAGTTGTCCGACATCATTTACTTCTCTTATAATTTCCTTAAATTTTTTCTTGTATTCTTCTTGTTTATCTGGGTCGGCAACAGAATCAAAATCTATAATTTCATTAGTTTTTTCTTTAATATCTGTTATTAATTTATTTTTTGCTTTATGAAGAGAAATCTCTATCTTTTTTTCATCACCGCTGGTAATATCAATATCATCTAAATAATCTGTGTGTTTTAATAAAGAACGATATCCATAGAATTTTTTATTCACTAATTTTTTTATATAAGATATTTTATCTTTTTTTATTTCAATTAAATAATTTTCTAAATATTTTTTTAATAGCGTTTTAGTTTTATTTTTTATTTGACGCATAGTAACAACTGAGCTACCTGTCTCTTCTTCATCTCCCTCAGGAAAACTAAAATTTGTTCTTACATCATCAACATATTCGTCAAGGTAATTTCCTGTAACTATCACAGAAATGTATAATTTTTCATTAAAATCATTATCTTCTATATTAACGTCTTTAAGATCTTTAATAAAACCTGCAATATTTTGTTCTGCTACAGACCTTTTGTGTGCGGAATAAAAAATTGTATGTTTGGGTTTATTCTTTAAAGATTTTATTTTGAGAAATTCTATTTTAAATTTTTCATTTTTTATTTCAAACGAATCATTATCTATTTTTAAAATATAATCGGAATTAAATTTTTTATTTAATTTTAATGTAAAACTTTTTTCTTTTGTTTGATTAATAATTTTGACAGAAGGACAACTTTCTTGTATAAAATATGAGATATGATTTTGAATTATTAAGTCTGCAATTTGTTCATAATTTCGTGAAAAATGTTTTTGATATTTTTCTCGTAAACCAAATAATGATATTTTAGTATAAGTAATTTGTTTCTTTTCTTTTGATTCATTTTTCAATAAATGAATACCTTGTCGGCTTTTTCTAAATTCAAATTCTTTATAATAAAATTTATTTTTATCGGTATTATAATAGCAACTTTCTATTTTTACATATTCAAAAACTTTTAGCCAAAAAAATCTGCCTACACCTTTACCGCCACGTTTTTGTTTATAAACACTTTCGGAAGTTTTAAAAGAATTATAATTTATATCATTAAAACCTATTCCATTATCATAAATTATAACATCTGAAACGGCGTAGTCTGAAATATCATTAAATTCAAAAAGTATATTTTCGTCTCTAATAAGTGTTATTTTTATCTCTGGATTTTCTAATTTTGATTTTTCATGTTTCTCTTCAATTGCTTGAATTGAATTAACAAAAGCTTCGTACAAAGCTCTTATGCCATTTGATGGATGAATTTTTAAATTTCTGATTTTTCCAGGAACATCAGTAATTATATAATCTTGATTTATCATAAAATTATTTTAGTTTTTAAATTCTTATTTTACTGAGTTTTCCACAATCTCAATTTCTTCGGCTGTTAGTTCGTAAAGTTCGTAAACCATTTTATCTATTTCGTTATCTGTTTGGTTTATTTCTGTTTGTAATTCGTTTATTTCTGTTTTGTAGCTGTCAAAATATTCTTCCCAATCGTCTTGTTCTGTAAAAGAGAGTTTTATTTTTTTCTTCTTAAGTTCTTTTACAAAAGTTTTAAAATCATAATTATAAAATGTTTTTAATTTATTGCTTAATTTTTCAATTTCGGTATTTGATTTTAAACGTTTTATAAATCTATCTGTTTTTGTTTGTAATTTTTTGTTTAATGAAAGCATTAAATCTGCTTTTTCTATAAATGGTTGTTGCTCGTCTTTGGATATTTCTACAATTGGAATTTCTTTTAGTTGATTAATTTTTACTTCTAACACTTTGTTAAAGTATGAAAAAAATAATTTTTCTATGAATTTTGAATTTAAAATTAAAAAAATATATTTCAGGTTAAAATTATTTTCTATTTCATAAAGAATATGAATTTTATCATTTGTTAAATTTCTTTTTGTATCTACAACAGCTTTAATAAGTCCACCAGAAATACCCTGAATTAAAATTTTATCTCTTAAAAAACGTTCTAAATGTCTCGTTCCTGCACCCGTTTTTTCTTTCATTAAATCTTGTTTATACCAAATCCATTCTGTTGGTTTTTTGTAATAATATCTTGAAATATGCCTACCCCTTAAAACAGGATAACAATCATTATCAATTTTTTCATTCAAAATAAATTTTTTATCATTGCTTGTTTTTATTCCAAGTGAAAATTTAGCAATTTCGCCGAGTTTAACTGTTTTTATTCTTATTTTAATTTCTG
>JAOZTW010000694.1 GCA_029938985.1 Bacteroidales bacterium
ATTGGAAACGTAGAAGCACCAGTAGAAAATGGTTGGGACGTTGCAGGGATTACCGAAGCAACTAAAAACCATACTTTAGTTCGCAAATATCCTAATATTGAAGTAGGAAATAATGACTGGACAAGTTCTGCTGGAACAGATGTTGATAACTCTGAATGGATAATATTTGACGAAAACGAATTTTCGCATATAGGTTGGCATGGAGAAGAACCTATTGATCCAACATTGGTTATTACTGCTCCCACAGATGGTAGTACACTCTATACATCAACTGTTACTGTTGTTTACAATGTTGCTAACTTTGATGTTGCAGAAACTGGTGGTGATGGTTATATTATCTATAATGTGGATGGCGACTCAGATACAGAAATATACACTACCGACAATTATACCGTAAACTTCACTACAGAAGGAAATCATTCTATTAACATGAAATTGGTTGATAGCGAAGGTAATGATTTAGACCCTACTGTTGAGGCAACTGTAAACTTTATTATAGATTTGAGTAATACAATATCTGATATCAACTACAATATAAATACTTATCCAAATCCTGTTTCAGAGATATTAAATATTAATACTCAAAATGCAGAACAAATTATTATTTATAATTCTATCGGTCAAGTTGTTAAAAATATTAATAATGTAGAAAACGAAACAAAAATTAATGTTAACAGTTGGGAAAATGGAATTTATTTAATAAAAATAACAACTACACAAGGTGTTGTTACTAAAACAATTATTAAACAATAATTTCAGAAACACGTTGAAATTAAAACCTTATAAGATTTTTATATTTTATAAGGTTTTTTTTGTTTGCTTAAAAATATAAAACCTTTTTTTAGCGTTGTTCATGAGAGTCAAGTTCAAGGCTTTTTTGAAATATTAGAATTAAAACTTACCTTTGCAAATGAGCATTTTAATATTTCAATAGTAACAAAGAAATTGATGTTTGTGAAAAATGCCCTTATTAATTCATTTTCACTTTTCGAAAAATTTACAAAATATATAGCCATACTATAAACATTTGATCTAATGAAAAAAAAAGAAATTACAGAAGAAAATTTTGAAGAGATTTTTGAATATTGGAATGAAATTTTTGGAACTTCTGTAAAAAATGGTTTTAAAACAGCAAAATATTTTGTTAGTGATATTCAGAAAGGAAGAACATTTTTGATAAAAGAACAAGGAAAGCTTTTTTTTGATTTTGGATATGGAGAAGAAGAAACTAAAAAAATACTGGTTGAAAAATATCAATTATTTTGGAAGCAATACAAAAAGGTTGTTTCTGTTGATACGATGCGTGGAATTTTATCAAAAATTGACAGATTATCCAACGAGAAAATGCGACGTTTTCATGGAGAATTTTTTACACCTGTTCGTTTTGCAAGTAAAGCATTGGAATATATTGAAAAAACAGTTGGTGAAAAATGGTGGAAATCAGGTGAATATCGTATTTGGGATATGGCTTCGGGAACAGGAAATCTTGAATGGCATTTACCAAACGAAGCTTGTCAATATATGTATCTTTCAACACTTTATGCGAGTGAAGTAGAGCATTGCAAAAAAATATTTCCAACTGCTACTGTTTTTCAGTACGATTATTTGAACGATGATGTAACGAATTTATTTGCAAATAGAAGTGTTGATTATAATTTTACATGGAAATTACCTGCAAAATTACGACAAGATTTATCCAACCCTAAATTAAAATGGATTATTTTGATTAATCCGCCTTTTGCAACAAGCCAAACAGCTGGGCATAAGGGAAAAAGCAAACAAAATGTGAGTAATACAGCAGTTCGTCAAATAATGCACAATCAAAAATTGGGGGAGGTTTCGAGAGAATTGTTTTCTCAATTTATTTTTCGTATAAAAAAAGAATTTGAAAATAAATCTGCATATTTTGGCTTGTTCTCAAAAATAAAATATTTGAATGCAAATAATGATCAAAAATTAAGAGATAAAATATTTGATTTTGAATATAAAAGAGGTTTTATATTTAGTTCATTAAATTTTTCGGGAACAAAGGGAAAATTTCCTGTAGGGTTTTTACTTTGGAATTTATCAAAAAATATTAATATAAAAGAACAAAGTATAAAAGTAGATATTTTTAACAATTTAATTGAAAAAACAGGAATAAAAATTATTGATGTAGTAGATAGAAAATTGTTTTTAAGCAAATGGATTAACAGACCTGCTGTAACAAATAAATTTCCTCCTTTGGGAAGTGCAATTAACTTAAAACCAAACAACAAAGATAGACGTGATAAAATTGCAGACAATTTTATAGCTTCTTTTATGTGTGCTGGTAATGATTTTCAAAGTCAAAACCAAACTGCCTTAGCATCAGCACCTTTTGTTAGTGCAGGAGCTTTATCTATTAACCCCGAAAATTTTAAAAAATCTATGGTAGTTCATGCAGTTAGACGCATTCCTAAAGCAACTTGGCTCAACGATAGAGACCAATTTTTGCAACCAAAAGAAATATTATCAGAAGAATTTGTAAACGATTGTGTAGCTTGGAGTCTGTTTAGCAGTTCTAATCAAACTGCGGCGATGAAAGATGTAGAATACGAAGGTAATATTTATCAAATAAAAAATAATTTTTTTCCATTTTTGCTTTCAGAATTAGAAACATGGGAAATAACTAATAGCGATTTTACAGTAATGATTTCTGTTGCCAAAAACAGATTTGTAGCGAGTTGGTTATCAAAAATAAAATTAAGCAAAGAAGCCAAAGAAGTTGTTGAGGCAGGTAAAGATATTTATAAATTCTATTTTAGTAATCTGCACCTTTTAAACACAAATATTTTTGAAATTAAAACTTGGGATGCTGGTTTGTGGCAAATAAAAAAAGCTTTGCAAGACAAAAATTTATCTGAAAATTTGTTTAAAATATTAAAAATAAAACAAGATATTTTGAGAGCTAAAATTTTACCCCAAATATATGATTATGAATTTACACCAAAAATAGTGAATTAGGAATTGGTTTACACCTGAAAAGTCGGGAAAACTTTTTATCATAACATTAAAGCAT
>JAOZTW010000695.1 GCA_029938985.1 Bacteroidales bacterium
TGCTTATTTTTTTGAAGAAGATAAAATTCAAAAGAACAAGTTTAAATGGTTAATAATTTATTTTGATATGCCTTATTCTACAAATTAAAAAAAAGGGCGTTTTTGAAATATTAGAATTAAAGTTTACTTTTGTAAATGAGCATTTTAATATTTTAAAAGTAACGAAGAAATTGATCCTCGTGAAAAACGCCAAAAAAAGAAAGTAAAGTCTTTTTAATATCTCATAGAGTTGGGATTGTTTATTCCCAATCAGGATACTGTTCAGGAGCTTTTCCTTTTTTATTTATTAACTCTGGGTCAGGTATTTTATCTGTTTCATTTTTAATAGGTTCTATTTTTTCAAGAGTAATCTTAAACTCCCAGTTATCTCCATAATCAAAAGTAAAAATCATTTCACTATTTATTTGAATTGGCAACAAACCAATAGAAACATCCTCAGTTGTAGGAGATTCGGCATAACTAATTACGGGTGCACCACTAAAAGTTAAAGGATGTCCAAATTTGGATATAAATTTTACATCATATAAATGGTCGCAGTCAAAATCAAAAGCATTTAAAACTGCAATACATAAATCATCAAGCGACAAGCGATAATCAATTTTGATAGTTCTCAATGCTTTCCCAAGTTTTGATTTAAAATAAAAATTTCCAGAAGTGTTTTCTATACTTATTATCAATCGTTTAGTAAAACTTGGAATAAGTTCAGTAATTTTATCTGCAAATCGGTAAAGGCTATCTAACTTGTCAATATTATCATCAAAAAAAGCAAAGAAATCATCTTGTTCATCATCGTCATCATTATTTGGGTAATGACAATCAATTATCAAGAGTCGAATTACATTCCAAATATCATTCATAAAACTTTTTAGTTTAATAGATACTATATTCCAACCTTCTTTCGCTATCGGAGGTGCATCATTAATATCAATCAAACCAAACATGTCTATTGCCATTAAGACAGTCTTGTATTTATACATTTTAAAAAAGATTTTTTTTTCATAATCTTCTGCAATCCACACTTTTTTTGTCTCTGCCAATTTACTCAGAGCATTATCTATTTCTAATACACAGTCTCTTTCCTTGATTGCCTCGTATGAGAAGTTGGTAAAGAAAAGCGAAAGCAAATAGAAGTACTTATCTACATCAGTAAATTGTTTCCATTGTTCCAGTAATTCAAAATTTACTGATAAAAGTCTTTTTTTTCCTTTTATTTCTACATTACTAAGTCCCGACAAACGATAAAGGATAAACAAAGTCAACACATTAGAGTAACTTTTTATTGTTGGTCGTTTCATTAACATCGGAATTTTCCTTATAATGGAGTTGTTAACTAATTTACATGACAAGTTGGTTAAAATATCATTTTTTGACAACTCTAAACGTTTATTAATTGCCAATTCAATAAGTTTATCAAAATCTTTAACTATTGATGAATTTTTAATTAATTTTTTATAATCTTCGGTAAACTGAAATTTTAATGATTCTGTATTTTTTTTCATAAGTAAAATGTTTTTTTTATATGCCTTATTATTATTATGTATTCAAAAAAATACATAACAAATGCAATATACTGTTAATTAAGTCTATGTAGTTATTTTTTATTTTCAATAAATGTTCTAATTTTTTATTCCCAATCAGGATATTGTTTGGGAGCTTCTCCTTTTTTATCTATTAACTCAGGGGCAGGTATTTCATCAGTTTCATTTTTTATAGGTTCTATTTTTTCAAGAGTAATCTTAAATTTCCAATTATCTCTATAATCAAAAGTGAAAATCATTTCACTATTTATTTGAATTGGCAACAACCCAATAGTTATGTCCTCTGTTGTAGGATAGTCAGCATAACTCATTCCGGGTGTACCATTTAATGTTATACGAAAGCCATAAATGGATATAAATTTTACATCATATAAATGATCCAAATCAAAATCGAAAGCATATAAAATTGCAATACATAAATCATCAAGCAATAAACGATAATCTATTTTAATAGTTCTCCACACTTTTCCATATTTTGCTTTAAAATGATAATTTCCAGAAATATTTTTAAAATTTATTACCAAGCGTTTAGTAAATTCTGGTATTATTTCCGATATAAAATCTGCAAATCGGTGCGTACCACCTATTTCTTTAATATCGTAAGGAGTAAAACTATCTAAATATTCAAGTTCTTCGTCTTCGTTGTAAATTGGGTATATACAATCTATTATCAACTGGTTAATTATCTCCCATATATCTTTCATAAATCTTTTTGGTTTAATAGATACTATATTCCAACCTTGATTTTCTATCGGAGCTTCCTCTTTTATATCAATCAATCCAAACATATCCATTGCCATTAAAACCGTCTTGTATTTATACTTTTTAAAAATGTAATCATTTTCAAATTTATTAGGAATCCACACCTTTTTTTTCTTGTTTATTAAACTTATAATACTATTTAACTCAAAATCAGCACTATCATCTTTAATTGGTTCAAATGAAAAGTTAGCAAACGTTAGCGAAAACAAATAAAAATACTTATCTACATCAGTAAATTGTTTCCATTGTTCCAGCATTTCAGAATCTACTGTTAAAAATCTTTTTTTTCCTTTTATTTCAATATCTCCAAGTCCTGACAAACGATAAAGGATAAACAAAGCCAACACATTAGGATAGCTTTTTATCAATGGTCGTTTCATTAGCATCGGAATTTTTCTTATTATAGTATCATTAACTAATTTACATGACAAGTTGTTTAAAATATTTTTTTTAGACAACTCTAAACGTTTGTTAATCGCCAATTCAATAAATTTATCAAAATCTCTCACTATTAATGAGCTGTTAATTAATTCTATATAATCTTCTGTAAATTTGAATTTATGTCCTTTTGTATATATTTTCATAAGTAAATGTTTTTAAGTTTTAGTAATCCACGTATAATTGTGATTTATTTTTGTTGCACATGTTTTTCACCTGTACTTTAGGCATATTAAAACAAATAATACTTATTGATGAATTTATTCGACTATCCTAGGAAAAGTGAAAAAA
>JAOZTW010000696.1 GCA_029938985.1 Bacteroidales bacterium
TTACAAAAGTAAACTTTAATTCTAATATTTCAAAAAAGCCTTGAGCTTGACACTCATGAAAAACGCCTAATTTTTTCACAAAGATATGTAATCTTAACTAAAATATAATAATAATTAACTATTAAATCTAATTTATTTAAAAAGTTTTTTTAATTTTGTGATTTTAAAAATAGATTTGTTTCAAAAGTAAATTTTTTATTATTACTTTTGTGATTTTAAAATACTCATTTACAGAACTAAACTTAAATTATTAAAATTTTAAATAAGCCTAAGGCATATTAAAACAAAAAAACGGCGTATTCTTGAGTTACTTATTATTTCATTTTCACTAATTAAGTTTTACAACAGTAAAACCTGCTTAAAAATATCAAATTGAAACTATGAATAATATTTTTTTTAAAAAATCAATGTCTTATGGATTATTAATAGGTCTATTAGTTATAGTTTATTATTTAATAATTTATTTTGCAGGTATTGATTTATACAAACCGAAGGGAGAAACAAATTATTTTGGGAAAATAGACTATTTAATAATTGCAATAGGTGTTTTTTTATCTATAAAACGTTATAGAGACAATGAATTAGATGGTATTATTACTTATAAAAATTCTTTGTTTTTCGGAACTGCAACTGGTTTTTTTGCATCTATAATTATTACACTTTATATCATTATTTTTTTCAAATTTATTGACCCATCAATGTTTCATGATATTTATAGCCTTGCAGAAAAACAACTTTTAATACAGAGCAACTCGGAAGCAGAAGCAGACGAATTGCTTAAAATGGCAAAAAAAATGATTTTTCCAGTTATTATTTTTGCTACAATAATGGGAAATACTTTTATCGCATTTCTCTATTCTGTATTTGTCTCATTTTTTATGAGAAGAAAAAAATAAAATGAAATATGGTTGAAATTCAATGTAAATTTAATCGTTTTATTTAATAAAATCATTTTTTTATTTGCATAAAAAATGTAGTTTACTACAAATAAAATTTCGAACTATTTAATATTTTTTCAACTGAATTTCAACCGAATTTCCATTGAATTTCAACCGAATTTCATTTTATATATTTAATAATTTATAATTACTTACTTAATGGATTTATCAATAGTAATACCTCTATACAACGAAGACGAATCGTTAAGAGAATTGACCGAGTGGATACATAAAGTTACTACACTCAACAATTTAAGCTATGAAATTGTTTTTGTTGACGATGGAAGCAACGACAATTCTTGGCAGGTAATAAAACAACTTGTTGAAGCGGAATATAATATTTCTGCAATTAAATTTAGACGCAATTATGGCAAAGCTGCTGGTTTGCATACAGGATTTGATGCAGCCAAAGGAGATGTAGTTATTACTATGGATGCCGATTTGCAAGACAGTCCAGATGAAATTCCCGAATTATTTGATATGATAAAAAATCAAGGTTATGACTTGGTTTCGGGTTGGAAAAAAAAACGATACGACCCAATTTTATCAAAAAATTTACCAAGCAAATTATTTAATTTTGCTGCAACAGTAATGTCAGGAATTAAACTACATGATTTTAATTGTGGATTAAAAGCATACAAAAACACAGTTGTGAAAAGCATAGAAATATATGGCGATATGCACCGTTATATTCCTATTTTGGCAAAAAATGCAGGTTTTAAAAAAATAGGAGAAAAAATTGTTATTCATCAAAAAAGAAAATATGGAGTAACAAAGTATGGTTTGAGCCGTTTTTTTATTGGTTTTCTTGACCTTATTTCGGTTACTTTTATGACAAAATTCGCAAAAAAACCAATGCACTTTTTTGGACTACTCGGTACAATTAATTTTCTAATAGGTTTTGGAATTCTATCATATTTTTCTATTTGGAAAATCTTTTTTCATTTGCATGGAATGACAGACAGACCGCTATTTTATTTTGGTTTACTATCAATTCTTTTCGGTACACAATTGTTTTTGACTGGTTTTATTTCTGAAATTGTATCTCGCAGTGGGTCTGATAGAAATACATATATTATAGAATCAAAAATATAGAAATAAATAAATTAAATAAGACATAAAACAACACACAAGATACATAAAATAGCTTCAAAAGAAATCGTTATGAAAGAGAAACCAAAATTAATTCAAGAGCTTGAAAAAGCACTTAACACCAAATTAACAAAAGTTAACATTACAAAACTAATGGAATATATGGAAACCAAAAAAGCTTTATATTCTACCAATAAGCAGAACGAAATAACAGGTTTGAGTGTTTGTAATTTCCAATTAACTGAAATACCAGATGTTATTTCTAAATTCATATTTTTAACAGAATTAAATTTACAATTTAATTATATTTCTGATATTTCTATAATAGAAAATCTACCCGAACTAACAAAGTTAAATTTATGTGAAAACAAAATTATTGACCTAAGCCCCATCAAAAACTTAAACAAATTAAAGGAACTTGATTTGAGTATAAATAATATTAATGATATATCTGCATTAGGCAATTTGCATGAATTAACTATGTTGTATTTAAGTATAAATAATATTTCCAAAATATCGGCTTTGGACAAATTAATAAATCTAAATGTTCTTTGGTTAGATGATAATAAAATATCAGACATATCGGTATTAGAAAATTTAGAAAACCTAATAGTACTATGGTTAAATAAAAATTACATTTCGGATATTTCAGCCTTAACTAATCTTGAAAAATTAACAGAATGTGAAATTAAAAATAATAAAATACCGTTATTTAAAAGAATTAAAATCCGTTCAAAACTAAAAAATTTGAAATTGTAGTAAGGCGTATTAAAACAAACTATTGACGATTTAAACTTGTTCTTTTTACTTCTTCAAAAAAATATGGGTAATGTCATGTATTGATTGATATATTCTATTTTGTAATATTCACATTAACAACACTTTGACTTTAACTTCATGAATTAAATTGAATTAATTGTCCCGTTTTTACTAAATTTCAACAAAATAATACTTATTGATGAATTTATTCGACTAGCCTAGGAAAAGTGAAAAAAAAA
>JAOZTW010000697.1 GCA_029938985.1 Bacteroidales bacterium
GAAAACTACAACTATCTAATAATCTGGTAAATATGAAGGCAAAAACTTTAGTTATATAAGCATGCAACAGCCCTGCGTCCTTTAGGACGTGGATTGGATAATCACGACTATCAATGACTTTTAGTGTCCACGCTTTACATAAATTTTATTGTCCAATTTTACGTGATTAGCCCCACTGTATTTCAATTAAATTTCAACCAAATTTCCACTGTATTTCCACTGTATTTCAACCAAATTTCAACCAAATTTCCACTGTATTTCCACTGAATTTCAACTGTATTTCAATTGTTAATAACTCCATTTGTTGGTATAAGAGTTAAAAAAGCTGATGCCAAATTTCACACGTATATTTGCGGCAGAAATTGTATTGTCGGCAGTAACTGCGTAAGCACCAAACCTAAATAATTGTTTTTTTATTCTAAAAACTTTTTCTATTCCAGCAAATGCTTCTGCATGATAAAAATTTTGCTCAGGAATATTTAATGTACCAACTCCACCTGCGAGCGAAAGTTTTAAATATTTGAACAAAGGAACTTTATTCAGTATTGTGCCGTTGAAGTGATGAATATAATTTGCCTGTAAAAATTCGTTATTTGTATTTAACGTAGGTCCCAAAAGCTGCATAGATGCTATTGGGTCGGAGAAGAAATACGAATCCGAACCTCTAAAATATTTATGTTCTAACAAACGTAAATCTGTTTTATTAAGAAAGATACCTGTTTTTATTTGCCATCTTGACTCTCCAAGTCTTGCAAGTTTCACTTCGTCTTTTGCTCCAATTTCAAAATAATCAAAATTAACTTCGCTACCAAACAAACCAGGAATACCTTTTCTATAAACAAAAATAAGTTCTGGATAATCAGTGCCAAGAATAATTTTTCTGTTTTTCTTTATAATATATTTTTGACCAAATCTGTATTTTATTTCAAGTTTTACTTCACTTTTTATATATTGGTCAAATTCAATTGGTTCGTTTAAATTCTGAAAAACATATTCAGACCATTTAGATAATTCCAAATTATCTATTGGCAATTGATTTGAGAACACAAAACTTAGTTCGGCAAACAGTCCGTTAAAAACTTCCATTCTTTGTTTAATACCAAAAGTAATATTTCTCACATAATTAGATCTACTAAAAGTTTGTTCAATTGAAGCGTAATTGTTAACCATATCATAATAATCTCCAACATCTATGTATGTTCTAACAAACTTTTTCGGAAAATAAGTCAATCCAAAACCCGTTTGTCCTTTTAAATCTTTGTTTTTAAAACCATAATCTGGACTAACTTTTGTTTCCAAAAGCATTCCATTTTTAAATTGTTTATTAAAATAAACTGGAAGTCTGTGCCGATATCCACCTACTCCAAAAGGAACAACTTGTTCTAATAGTCCGCTAACATAAAATTCGTTACCTCTATAATGATTTTTATGTCCAATACCAGCAAGTGGTGCCCACCAAGTAATTCTATTAAAAATAGAATCTTGTTTGTCAAGATACTCATCACTAATATAATATAGTTGTAAACTATCACTTTTTTTAATAAATTTTTGTTCCTTTTTTCTCAAAGTAACAGGACGATTAGTTGCCCAGTAATTAGAATCTTTATCAAAAGCATCAACTTCGTAAGTAATAATTTCATTATTAAATTTTACTGCATCAATATTCTGATTTACAATATATTCCTTTTTAATAATTTTAGTATTTCCAAGTATTTTATTCTTACCATCTTTAATGGTGTAGGTAATATCTGTTCTTGAAGGAAGATAAATACTGTCTCTAATATTCTCATAATTTTGAATAATATTAAAATTTTGATGCAAAATTAAAGCTTTTTCATTTATTGATAAATCAACTGAAACTAACGCCCATGTTTCATCTTCTATAAATATATTTCCATAAAATAAAGCATCAACTTTGTTTATCGGTTTTACAATTATTCGGTTAATTTTTTTATTATCTTGTATAAAAGAATAATCAAATTCATATTTGTAATAAAGAGCAGAATTAGAAGCTATTGGAGAAACAATTGGCTGTTCACATAGTGATGGTAGGTTTATTAAATTTGTATAAAAATTAAAATCTCCACTTGTAGAGTTTTTGTAAAAAACATAAGGGTCTTCGGTATAATGTTGTTGTGGTGCAATATCCGATTCTCCGTAATCAACAGAAACAGAGCGTTCTACTCCACGAGGTCGTTTTTTAGTGTAATTATGATATGCAATAATTTTTTCTTTAAATCTGTTGGGTTTTTTAAAATGAGTTTCTGCCACATATTCTATTAAATTCAGATTTACTTTTTTCAGAAATGTTTCAAAATCATTTGCTTCTTTGGTAGAATCTACAATTTCATTTTCCGATTCGTTTTCAATAGATGTTTTGATATAAGATTTACATTGATAGTTTTCAACGGATTTCCAATATGGTTTTCTATTTTTCCTTGTTTTCTTAAGAATTCTTTTGGCTTTATTCACTTTATTAGAAACTACTTCAACAACAGGAATTTCAACATCTGTATTTGCCAGCGTTACATTAACTACTATGTGTTCGTTAGGTTTTATTGTTACAAGCTTTTCAACTGGTTGGAAACCCATAAAGCTATATATCAGCGTATAAGTGCCAGACTTTAACTCCAAAAAATAGTTACCATTAAGGTCGGCGGCTACTCCATAAGTGCTGTTTTTTACATAAACTGTTGCAAATGACATGTTTTCGGAATTACTATCTGTTATTTTTCCTGAAATAGTAGATGAAATTGCAAATTTATTTATTAAAATAAATGTAATTATTAGAAAATAGAATTTTATTTTTTTCATACTTTGTGTTATTTCGAATTTTTATTATGCCTTTAATTAAGACGAACAACTATATCAAATGTTACAATAAAAAAAATAAAAATATAGGCAGGTTTCAAATAAGTGAAAATGAAATAATAAGTAACCCCAGAATACGCTGTTTTTTTGTTCTTCTATTATTTAAAAATATCATTAAATAGCGAGCTATTTAATGATATTTTGATAGTCCCT
>JAOZTW010000111.1 GCA_029938985.1 Bacteroidales bacterium
AATTACAACTGTTTGATAATTATATTATTATGAAAGCAAAAACTTTAGTTATTTAATGACTTTATAAATTTTTTGGTAATGTCATACAATAGTTTGTTGTTTATCTTTGTACTGAAAAGTCGGGAAAACTTTTCAGTAATATTAAAAACATACAATTTGCTGTTCAATTTGCCGTAGAGACAAGGCATGCCTTGTCTTTACAACATATTTTGCATATAAAATTGAGATAAAAAAACAACGTATTTGTATTTATTTCAGTAATATACACTTGTTCTTTTTACTTCTTCAAAAAAATATGCAAATATCCTGATATTATTATATTTATTGAATTGTTAAAAACAAAAATAAGTTCATTTAAAATTGTCAATTATTGGCGTTTTTCATAAGTGTAAAGCACAAGGCATTTTTATTTTTTAAATACCGCAGTTTACTTATTGTAAATGAGGATTTTAAAATAATCAAAATAACGCAGTAATTTGCATTTATGAAAAATGCCATTTATTTTAATATGGCTAACAGAATGTCTGCTTAATGAATTATAAGTATCCATACAAAAGTTTTTACCTGTTTATATATTTGTAACATACTTAATAATAAGATTATATGTAAATGCGTAAGCAACATTAAATAGGTCTTAGACCTTAATCTTTGGTTTCTGCTTAAATATCAAGTGTAATATCTATCTGAGAAGCCTTTCTTTGGAATTTCTTTTCGGTCTCTATTTTACCTACTTTTATTTCTATTTCAAAAAAATCTTTTATCAACTGTTCAAATACTATCTTGTTGGTAAAGCTTGTTTAAATACAACCTGATTTTCTAATGATGCTAACATATATTGGAATTATAATTGTCTGTAAAAACTTTTTACAAAGATAAAAAAATTGTAAATTTAGTTGTAATTCTATTATATTAAAACGAGACTATTTGAATAAACCATAAATTTATAACTTTAAGTGAAGATTAAATGAGTTAATAATAAATACTTTTAAATGTCTTATTAATAGGATTTAATAGCATTTTTCAAAAAATTATTTAATTACAGATTTTATAAAACAAAAAAAAAAACAAAAAAAAAACATTATTATAATGAAAGTTAATTTTTAATAATTATATTTGCTAAATTTTTAAAACTTATTTTGGAACAAAAAGATATTTTTTTTTTATAATTTTATAATTATTATTTTTATTATTGAATAATACACCAAAATAAATGCGTTTTTTTACGAGTGTCAAATTCAAAGCTTTTTTGAAATATTAGAATTAAAGTTTCATTTTGTAAATGAACATTTTAATGTCTCAAAAGTAATAAAGAAATTGATACTTGTGAAAAATGCTAAAAAAAACATGTTTACTAATGTAAAGTTTAAGACATTTATTTAAATTATTAATACAGTGGTTTATTGTTGTAAATGAGGATTTTCAAACTTCTAAAATAACACAAAAATTTGCATTTGTGAAACATGCCAAAATAAAGATGATATTGCATTAAAATTTAGTTGTTTTCAGTTACCTACAAGTAGCTAAGGCAAATTAAAAATAATAATTAACAATTTAAACTTGTTGGTTTCTTTTTCTCTAAATATATTTTTTTTAATGAGTAAATAAGCAAAAATAGGTTTAAAAAAGTTTTAATATAGTAAAACAACACTAAAAACTTTGATAAATAGACTGATAAAGTTTTATGAAAGTATTTTAAAATAAAAATTTATATAATTTTACATATCAAAACAAATAAATGGAATATAATTTGTATAAATGAGTTTATTTAAATAATAAATTGTTTTCTTTTTTTGAAATCGAAAGAATATTTTTCTATTATAATTGATACAAAATAACATTATGGATACATTAAACATAAGTGAGTTTAGCAAATACATGTACAGTCTTTTTCATGATATTGATAAAAACGATTTAGAATACATATATAAAGGTGATATTACACCCAAACTTATCTCCAATATCCTTGATTTAGCAAAAACAAATCTTGCAAATGCAAAGGATACTATTAAGGTAAAGTCTCGAATTTATTTCATAATGGGTGAGGGTTTGCAAAATATTACCAGACATCAAGACACTTCAAATAATTCAGATTTAGACAGTTTGATTGTTATTGACAAAAGGAAAGGACGTTATTCAATCACTACTGGTAATCCTATTAAAAAAGAGAATATTAAAACTCTTAAAGAAAAGATTGATAAAATAAATAATATGACGGTGAAAGAGTTAAGAGAATTTGCCCGTCAAATAAGAAAAACAACACAAATAACAGACAAAGGAGGTGCCAGTCTTGGACTTGTTGAAATAGCAAAACGTTCGGGCAATAAACTGACCTACACATTTAAAGATATTGATAGTGATGCAACAGTTTCATATTTCTATTTTAGCACCGAAATACTAACAAATCCTATTAAAAAAGAAACTCTTAGAGAGAAAGATTTAAAAAATTTGGAACGAACAAAACAATTTCACCAATTTTTGAATAAAGAAAATATTTTATTAAGTTTTAAAGGTGATTTTAATCAAGACAACGTATTATACTTACTTGATATATTGAGAGGTCAAATGCCAGTTTCAACAACCTCTATAAAATTAAATAATATTCTTATTGAATTATTGCAAAACATTGAAAAACACGCAGATAATATTGATGGAATTACAGAGTGGAAACCAGGAATATTTCTTATTCACGAAAAAGATGGGAAGTTTTATCTCACTGCCTCAAATTATATTTCTAATTCCAGAATTAAAATACTTACCGACAGTATTGATTACGTTAATTCGCTTGATAAAAAAGACATAATAAAATTATATAAAGAAAAAATACTGCAACAAAACGTAGTTACTGCAAAACAAACAGGACTTGGAATAATTGACATGAGAAAGCGAAGTGGAAGCAAATTTGGATATAGTTTTCATCAAATTGATGATAAGTATTCATTTTTTACGCTTCAAATATCAACAAAATAAACAAAAACAACAAAAACACTTTATAGATTATGACACCATTAATTATAGAACCAACATCAGACACTCCAAAAATTTATTTTGATGCAAATAAGGGTTATTTTGAAGTTGCAAACCTCTCATTACCAGAAGATGCAATAGAGTTCTACAAACCAGTAATGGCATGGTTAAATGAATACAAACAAAACTCTAATACACTTACTGTCTTTAATTTTAAATTAGAATATTTTAATACAGCATCTTCCAAACAAATTATACAAATATTACTTCTTTTGGAGGATATACACAAATCAAATAAAGTTCTTGTTAAGTGGCATTATAAAGATATAGACGAAGATATGCAAGATTTAGGCGAAGAATATGCTGATATTATTGAAGTGGATTTTGAACTTGTAGAATATTAAAAAAACAAGTACAATACAAGTAAATAAGTTGGAGCATACTATGTGTTTAAAATGAATAATATTTTTATTGTTTGATTTAATGTTGTATAAGCTCCTTTGTTTCTCGTAGTTGTTCTAAAAAAACAAAAAGGAAATACAGTAAAATTTTACTGCATTTCCTTTTTGTTTTTTTAGAACACTATATCAATCCATTTTGCGAATTAACCTGCTTTATTCATGAATAATGCAGGTTTGTGCATTGGTTAAAACCCTTTAATATGCCTTATTGAATAGCTGTTATTGCCACAAGATTAACAATATCACTTACAGAGCAACCACGAGATAAGTCATTTATTGGAGCAGCCAAACCTTGCAAAATTGGACCTATTGCTTCTGCATCAGCTAATCTTTGTACTAATTTATATGCAATATTTCCTACTTCAAGTGTTGGAAAAATTAAAACATTAGCACTTCCTGCTATATCACTATTTGGAGCTTTACTTTTTCCAATAGCTTCAATTATTGCTGCATCTGCTTGAAGTTCTCCGTCTATTTTCAAATTAGGAGCTAACTTCTTTGCAATTTTTGTAGCATTTTTTACTTTATCCACCATAGGGTGCTTTGCACTATCTTTTGTAGAAAAGCTCAACATAGCTACTCGTGGCTCAAAGCCTGCTATTGAACGAGTTGTATTTGCCGTAGTTACTGCAATTTCTGCAAGTTCTTTTTCAGTTGGGTCGGGATGTACTGCACAATCAGCAAAAATAAGTAAACCATTCTCGCCATAACTTTTATCCTTTATTACCATAATAAAAGCTCCAGAAACAATACTTATACCTGGAAGAGTTTTAATATACTGAAAAGCAGGTCGTATTGTATTTGCTGTTGAACAAATTGCACCAGCCACCATACCATAAGCGTCTTTTGCTTTAATCATCATTGTGCCAAGATAATATGGGTTAAGCAATTGTTCATAAGCTTTTTCTTTGGTCATGCCTTTATGTCTTCTAAGCTCAACCATTATTTTTGCATACTCCTCTTTTTTTTCAAATAAAGGCGGGTCAATTATTTGTGCATTTTTAATATATTCTAATTTATTTGTTTTCGCAAAAGCGGTAATTTTTTCTCTATTCCCAATTAAAATAATTTTTACAATTTTTTCCTTCAACAACTCATTACTTGCAATAAGAGTTCTTCTCTCTTCTCCTTCGGGCAAAACAATAGTTTGCACATTTTGTTTTGCTTTTTCTTTAATTTGATTTAATAAATCCATTTTTTAATAAATTTAATTGAAATTCAATGTAGATTTAGAAGCCAGTATTACAATAATTTTTATTTTTTTAAAACATTAAATGGATCATAAAAAGTATTGAAATTTGATTTTTTACTACCTTTATCCCATGGTTTTACACTTAAAACAGGTATTTCACAAGTTTGTATAATTTCCCTTGCATTTGTTCCGAGAAACATTTGAGCTATTTTATCTTCATCTCTTGTCATAATAACAACAAGATGAGCATTATCTTCCACTGCATATTGATTAATAAGTTCTGCAATAGGCGTTTTTTTGTCATCAATTATTTTTGTAGTAGCTTTTAAACCTTCGGCTTCTATTGTTTCTTTAATTTGATTCATTTTTGTAAGTAGCACAGTATCAAACGAAGCACTATTCTTTTTATCCACAGTAATAACTTTTATTTCTGAGTTTAAGATTTTTGCAAACTCAATTGCTGCAGTAACTTGCTCTGCTACAGGTTTTGTTAAGTCAAGCGGAAGAATAATATCTTTTTTTAATTTACTTTTCGAAGGTGTTTTTTCGCCCCTTACTGTTATTACTGGCGAATCTGCTTCATTTATAGTGTGTAACGAATTAGAACCAAGTAGTCGTTGTTTTAATGTTGGTTTTTCTGTTTTTCCCATTAATATAAATAATGGTTCTACATCTTCCGCAAAATCTTCTATTTCGTCATAAACTTTTCCAAATTCTACTTTTGTAGAAATTTTAAAATTAGCTTCAAAATCTTTTGCAAGAACATCTAATTGTTCATAAGCTTCTTTTTTAATATTTTTTCTATCATCATCGTCTTTCAAAAGGCGTTTCAAAAAACCATTTTCTTCAATTACATGGAAAAGAATTATTTCTGCATTAGTTATTTCTGCAAAATATTTTGCATAGTCTAATGCTATTATTGATTGTTGTTCAAAATCAACAGGAACGATTATTTTATTATTCATTTTTGTTATGTTTATTTATTTATAACTTTGATTTTAATTGCTTCTTTAATTGTTTTATAATATAGTCTTTTTCTTTCAATTTTAGGTCGTTTTCTTTCAACTTTAGCTCATTTTCTTTTAATTTTACGTCTTTTTCTTGCAATCGTAAGTCTTTTTCTTTAGAACTTATTTGTTCTTTTATTATTTTATTTTCAATATCTTTAATATTTTTTCTATATTCACCAAATAAATACTCATCTAAAGCATCATAAAAAAATATTGCATCTATTGGTATTTTAAGATTTTTGATTTCTATGCTTGTTATTATTTCAGCTTCATGCCATTTCTTAGCAAGTATATATTTTCCTTGTTTTTCTAAATAATATTGTTCTATTTCCCTGTTGTTTGGTTCTATTATCCAGTATTCTGCTACATTATGTCTTGCATAATCTCTGAATTTTATTTCTCTGTCTCTTTTTTTCGAGCTTTTAGAAACTATTTCTATTGCCAAATCTGGTGGAGGAAATTGACAGGTTTTACTATTAAAAGTATTTGATTTTTCTTTCGAAAAAAAACAAATATCTGGTTCAAAATCATTATCCGATTTTTTCATTTTTACCAATGCTTTTTCTGATGCCAACCAGCCAAGTTTATATTTTTCAACATGTAGTTTGAGCATAGTTGTAAGCGATATATTTGCGTCAATATGTATTAAACTTGCAGGAGAATGAATAATTACCTCTCCCGCAATGAATTCTGATTTTGTTTGTTCTGCTATTTCGTTCAAAAAAATAGAATATTTTTGTTGCCTACGTGTCTCTTCTAATTCTATAATTTTATTTTGTGTTGATTCTAATATTTTGTCCATTTGTTCTAATGTTGTGTTTTCACTAAGTATATTTAAAAAAATAACATGTCTAAATTATTCAATGATTCAATGATTCAATTATGTGTTTACAAACCAATAGATTAAAGAAATACAAACATGTAAAAACTTTTGTATGGATGCTTATTTGTTTATTTTGTCATTTTAAAAAATTAAAAAAGTCATTAAATAGCTTGCTATTTTGCAAATTTTTTAATTTTTATAAAAACAAAAAAACGGCGTATTCTGGAGTTATTTATTATTTCATTTTCACCTAACAATGCAAAAAGAATAAAAAATTTATAATTTTTCAAGTTTTACTGTAAAATGTCTCATAATTGGAGCTTCTTCAACTATGCGTAATCCTTTTTTGGCTTCATGTCTTGTATTAAAAATGGTTTTCATTACAGCAGCTACATAGTCCATGTGATTATTTGTATATGTTCTGCGAGGTATTGCAAGTCTCACAAGTTCAAGTTCTGGATAACGATTCTCTCGTGTGTCTGGATCTCTATCCGCAAGAATAGTGCCTATTTCAACACCACGAATACCTCCAACTATATACAACTCAACTGCCACTGTTTGTGCAATATACTCTTCTTTTGGTATTTGTGGTAGAAATCTTTTTGCGTCAATAAAAATTGCATGTCCACCAATTGGTTGTTGAAGAGGAATTCCATATTTTTTGCATTTTTCGCCAAGATATTGTACTTGTCCCACTCTTGCTTCAAGATAATCAAACTCGGTAGCTTCGTCTAAACCTTGTGCAAGTGCATTCATGTCTCGTCCTGACATGCCACCGTATGTAACATACCCTTCAAAAATAATATTAAACATACTTGCTTCTTTATAAAGCTCTTTGTTGTGCATTGCTATAAAACCTCCCATGTTTACAATAGCATCTTTTTTACTGCTCATTGTCATGCCATCAGAATATTTAAACATTTCAAGCACAATTTCTTTTATAGTAAAATCTTTAAATTCGGATTCTCTTAATTTTATGAAGTAAGCATTTTCTGCAAATCTGGCAGAATCGTAAAAAACAGGTATTTCATATTTTTCGGCAAGAGCTTTAACATCTCGCATGTTTTGTATGGAAACGGGTTGACCACCAGAAGAGTTACAAGTTATTGTTACAATAATCATTGGAATTTTTTCTTTTGGATACTCTTCTAATACAGCTTCTAATTTTTGAAGGTCTAAATTTCCCTTAAATGGGTGCAAAACAGTTGTATTAAAGGCCTCGTCTATTGTACAGTCTATTGCTTTGGCAGCTCTAAATTCAATATGACCTTTTGTTGTAT
The DNA here is from genome assembly GCA_029938985.1 of Bacteroidales bacterium. Classification (GTDB taxonomy): domain Bacteria; phylum Bacteroidota; class Bacteroidia; order Bacteroidales; family JAOZQN01; genus JAOZQN01. The sequence continues at coordinate 7,731 of JAOZTW010000111.1, forward strand.
CAAAATGTGAATTTCCAGGCACAACATCACCTGCTTTTACTGTTGCAGAAAAAAGTACATTTTCAGCAGCACGTCCTTGATGGGTAGGTAAAAAATAATCAAAATTAAATATTTTTTTTATAGCTGCCTTCATTTTATAAAAAGATGTAGCACCAGCATAACTTTCGTCGCCAAGCATCATTTCAGACCATTGAACATCACTCATTGCTCCTGTTCCAGAGTCGGTAAGTAAATCAATAAAAACATGTTCGCTCCTTAGATTAAACAAATTATAATTTGCTTCTTTAATCCATTTCTCTCGCTGTTGTTGTGTACTACGATGAATTTTTTCTACCATTTTTATTTTATATGGTTCTGCATAAGGTAATTTCATATTTCATTAATTTTATTATGTTTAAATTTAAAAAGTATTTGGCAATTTTCATAAATGCAAATTACAGCGTTATTTTGATTATTTTAAAATCCTCATTTACAATAGTAAACTGCGGTATTTAAAAAATAAAAATGCCTTGTACTTTACACTTATGAAAAACGCCAAGTATTTACTAAGTACCCATACAAAAGTTTTTACACAATTGTATTTATTTAATCTGTTGGTTTATAAGCACATTATTGTATCATTGAACCATTGAATAATTGTATCATTCCTTACCTTCTTTGAATTTCTAAGATTTCAAGATTTTGAATATTTTTTTTATCTATTTCAAAGCGAATTGCTGTTTTTACATTATGAAGACCTGAGTTACCTGCTGCTCCAGGATTTATGTGCAAACAATTTATTTTAGGGTCGTTTATAACTTTTAAAATATGTGAATGTCCGCAAACAAAAATATTTGGTGGATTCCTATAAATCGCTTGTCTAACTCTATAATCGTATCTATCTGGATAGCCTCCAATGTGTGTTATCCAGATATCTAAATCTTCGCATATAAAACGATTATGTTGTTTATAAGCAGCTCTTACATCTGTTCCATCTATATTTCCAAAAACAGCTTTAAGTATTTTTTGTTCCGACAAAGTGTCAGCAATTTTTATGTTTCCAATATCTCCAGCATGCCATATTTGATCGCATTTAGAGAAAAACTTGATTACTTTTTGGTCTAAAAATCCGTGAGTGTCCGATAAAACTCCAATTTTTGTCATTATATTTTTTTTAATAAATAGAAAATAATTTGCGTTTTTCACGAGTATCAATTTCTTCGTTGTATTTGAAATATAAAAATGCTCTTTTACAAAGGTAAACTTTAATTCTTATATTTCAAAAAAGCCTTGAGCTTAACACTCGTGAAAAAAGCCAAATAATTATTATAAAAAAAAGCCAAAAAAACTAAAAAATTTAGTTTTTTGACTTTTTAGTGACCCCGGAGGGACTCAAACCCCCAGCCGTCAGAGCCGAAATCTGATGCTCTATTCAATTGAGCTACGGAGCCAATATTTAAGAATAATGCAGTTTATGATACTTATAATTAATAAGTTAATTGTGATAATTTGATTTTTATTTCTTTTTAATAAACTTCAAAATATCTTTGTAATAACTACGGCACAAAGATAAATAAAGTTTTTATTTATTCAAAATAATTCTGAAAATTGTTCCTTTTCCTATCTCCGATGATTTTACAAATATTTTTCCTTTATGGTATATTTCAACAATTCTTTTGGCTAAGGATAAACCGAGTCCCCAGCCTCTTTTCTTGGAGGTGTAGCCTGGTCTGAATACTGTTCTAAATTTCCGTTTTGGAATGCCTTTGCCTGTATCTGATAAGTCAATATAAATATTTTTTGTGTTTTCGGTTACAGTAATATTCATTGTTCCTTTGTTTATCATTGCATCAATTGCGTTTTTGCAGATGTTTTCAATTACCCACTCAAACAGGGCAACATTTAATGGGATAATTATACTATTTTCGGTATCAAAATTTTGAATATAATCAATTTTACTTGATGTACGTCGTTTCAAATATTCAATTGAACTTGTCAAAACACCTATTATATTTGTATCTTTCAAAACGGGTTTTGAACCAATTTTTGAAAATCGTTCTGTTATTGTTTCTAAGCGACTTACATCTTTACTCACTTCATTTACAAGCTCTTCGTCTTCGCCTTTTATTTTCAAAAGTTCGATCCATGCAAGCAGTGACGAGATTGGTGTTCCTAATTGATGGGCGGTTTCTTTTGACATACCAACCCAAACCTGATTTTCGTCTGCTTTTTGTGAGGTGCGAAATGCAAAAAATGCTGCAAGAACAAACAGTAAAACAATGCCAAGTTGAATATAGGGATAGTAAACTAATTGTCGTAAAAGAAAAGAATCTTGATAGTATATAAAGTTTTTTTGTCCATGATAATAGTCTATTTCAATTGGTTCTTTGTTGGTTTTCATTACTTGTAACTGTCGTTCTAAATACCCTTTTTTTAGAACTTTAGAAGAGTCCATATTTGCAAAATCAATTATTACATCGTCTGCATCTGTCAAAATTACTGGTATCGTTTTGTTTTCGTGAATTATTTTAAACACAGTTAAACTAAGTTTTTGGTCTAAATCTATTTGTTTAAATTCTTTACTTGCCTCCGCCCATAATTCTATCTTTTTTCTCTCTTCTATCGAAAGTTTTTTCACAATATAATTAGTGTAAATTAAAGAAGAGCTTGCAATTAATAATGCAATTATAAATAAAACAAGTTTTATATTTGGATTAATTTTACCCATTTATTTCAAATTTGATTTTTTAAACACGACTATAGCTTGTGTTATCTATAGCTATCAATTGTTTAGTAAATATACTGAATAGACTGCACACAATTCTTATTGAAAATAAAATAATAAGTACGTTGGTATTACTCATTATTTCATTTTCACTTAACGATTTTTAGAACAATTTAATTTTGCAATAGTACATCTTTTTTTCATTATTTCTCCTATTCTTGCATTTAGTTTAAAAAATAGTAACTAAAGTTTTTGCTTTCATTTTATATTGATTATCAATAATTTATAAAATTAATTTTACTTATATACTATTAAAAAAGCATTATAAAACACTTATAATAAAACAATTACAAATATAATTACCAAAATAGTATA
>JAOZTW010000112.1 GCA_029938985.1 Bacteroidales bacterium
ACTAAGGTTGAAATAAAAAAATAAGGTTTCCAAAATCGGTAAAAAAGTGTAAAGTTTATTTACTGTTTATGAAACATGCCCAAAAAAGCCTTGAACTTGATACTCGTGAAAAACGCCCTATTTTTTAATCAAGGCTTATTCCACTTCTTGAAGATGCTTTTACTATTTTAGAGTATTGTTTTGGAGCAAGTTCAAGAAAGAAAAAATGTATTGGATTCACTGGTTCGTTATTATAATGTATTTCATAATGCAAATGTGATACAAGAGATTTTCCTGTATTACCAACATATCCAATTATATCGCCTCTTTTAACTTTTTGTCTTCTACGAACATCCATTTCGCTAAGATGCGAATAAAGGGTTTCAAAACCATTTCCATGGTCTATTCTGATATGTTTACCAAGACCTCTAATTTTATCATTTGCTCGTTTAACTGTTCCGTCTGCCGTAGCAAAAACTTGTGTACCTTTTGGTGCCGCAAAATCAATTCCTGAATGAAACGATGGTGTTTTATATACTGGGTCGATTCTATTGCCAAAACCATAAATCACTTTTTTTAAGTCAGTATTTATTATTGGTTGAATAGCAGGAATATTGTTTAATTTATCTTTTTCTTGCTGAAAAAATTCTAAAAACTCTGTGTAAGTAGTTCTATTTGTTCTAATATTGGTGAGAATATTATTTATTGAACTGCTGTTCATGTTTACTAAGTCAACATCTGTAATTGTGTCAAAACGAGTAAAATCTATCATATCAGCATTTTCTACGGGTGGTTCGGCTTCAAAAATTGCTCGGTAAATATTATCATCACGTTTTTTTAATTCCTCCAACACCTTCTCTGTTTGTTCGTATTTTGTACTTAGATACTCGTATTGCTCTTCAAGTTTTTTATTCTCTTTCTTTAATGATTTTTGTTTGGGTGTTTCAATTAAATATGCAAAAGCTACATACAAAACAAATGTTACAATAATTATTGATACAGTTAATGAAATTATCAATTTAATTATTTTATGTTTTCGTGTATCAACTTCTTGGTATTTTAGAGTTGTTGGGTCAAATTTAAATTTATTATTAGACATTTTTTTTATTTTTAGATTATTTTGTTGGTTATAATTGTTTCGCTTGTTTTGAAACAACATTATAAATAATTGAATTTTAAGTTGTAAACCAATTTGTAGTTAGTAATTTCTAATTCTATAGTTGTGGTTTACTGCATTATTTTAGGTATATTAATTTTTTTTTTGCAAAAGTAGTAAAAATTTTATTATTTTACAACTTTAAATTAATATTTCAAATTTGAGTGAATATAAAATGATACGATATTTAATAGAATTGAGTTACAAAGGTACAAGTTTTCATGGTTGGCAGTTTCAAAATAATGCTGCTACAATTCAGGAAGAAATAGAAAAAATTTTAACTTTGTTGTTGAGAGAGAAAGTAAAAATTGTGGGTGCAGGACGAACAGATACAGGTGTTCATGCACGTTTTTATATAGCTCATTTTGACTTGAGCAAAAAAATTGTTGATACGGATAATATAATTGTAAAACTTAATAAAATTTTGCACAATGATATTGCAATTCACAAAATAAAAAGCGTTTCAGATAATTTCCATAGTAGGTTTGATGCTAAAAGTAGAACTTATGAATATCATATTCATCTTCATAAAAATCCATTTTTGAATAATCTATCGGTATATCAACATTGGAAACCTGATGTGGAAAAAATGAACGAAGCCTGCAAAATATTATTTGAATACAAAGACTTTACCAGTTTTGCCAAGCTTAATTCTGGTGCTAAAACAAATTTATGTAATATATATTTTGCCCAATGGAAACAGGTTAACGATAGATTGATTTTTACAATAAAAGCTAATAGATTTTTACGAAACATGGTTAGGGCTGTTGTGGGTACTTTGCTGGAAGTGGGTAGAAATAAAATTGATTTGAATAAGTTTAGAGAAATAATTGAAGGAAAAAATAGGTCGTTGGCTGGGCAATCGGTAAAAGCATGCGGACTATATCTTACTGATATTGAATATTAGAAAAAATATATTAAAACTTGTGCTAAAAATATTTCGGTGCTTCACACTACAAATATTTTGGTGCTACGCACCTTTGTAACAATCTGGTTTTTAAATACAAATGCTTATTGTGTTTTCTCCCAGTTCCAAGCCGACAGTAAGGCATCGGCAAGAGAAAGTTTTGCTTTCCAGCCAAGTTCTTTGTTGGCAAAGGTGGTGTCTGCCCACACTTTTTCGATATCTCCCAAACGGCGAGGAGCTATTTTGTAGTTAATCTTTTCGCCAGTAACTTCTTCAAAAGTATTAATAACCTCCAATACAGAATTTCCTCTACCAGTACCTATATTAAAAGTTTCAAAATCTAATTTGTTGTTTTTGTCTAACAATCGTTCGGTAGCTACAAGATGTGCCTGTGCCAAGTCCACTACATGAATATAATCTCTTATTGCAGTGCCATCTTCGGTGTTGTAATTATTGCCAAAAACAGACAATTGTTCTCTTTTACCTGCTACTGTTTGTGTTACAAAAGGGATTAAATTGTTGGGTACACCAATTGGTAATTCTCCAATTAAAGCAGATTTATGAGCCCCTATTGGATTAAAATATCGCAAAGCAATTGATTTTAAATTCTTGTTAGAAAAAATTGTATCACTAATAATTTCTTCTGCTACCTGCTTGGTATTGCCGTAGGGCGAATCAGCTTTTTTAATGGGAGACTGCTCGGTAACAGGAAGTATATCTGGCTGACCGTAAACGGTGCAAGATGAAGAAAAAATCAAATTCTCAATATTATGTCTGCTCATTTCTGTCAAAATGTTCATCAACGAGTTAAGGTTGTTTTGATAGTACATTAATGGTTTTTGAACAGATTCGCCAACTGCCTTGTAGGCTGCAAAATGTATAACCAGTTCAATATCGTTGTTGGTTTCAAAAAAAGCTTTTGTGGCTTTACTATCCGAAATATCCAATTTCTCAAATTGCGGTTTGATACCAGTAATTTTTTCTATTCTATCCAAAACTTCTATTTTGGAGTTAGTCAAATTATCTGCAATAACAATTTTATATCCAGAGTTAATTAATTCCACTACGGTATGCGAGCCAATATAGCCCGTGCCACCAGTTACAAGTATTTTTTTCATTTTATTTATTTTATTTTTTTGTAATATTATAACTTGGTAATATAATAAAAAACCTTGATTATCTATATGAGCCAAATTAAATATATAGAGTTTTGAATTAGTTTAAATTTTCTTTTTTTGTTTTAAAAATATGTTCAGCTATATAGTTTGATTTCATAAAGACAATACCTAATAATATTGAAAAAATAATTGTAGGAATTAGGGTTGCGAAAAAAAAGAAATCAAACTTTAATGAAATATAACTTAAGTTTATAGTTAAAAATGATATATATTGATAACAAAAAATCGAAAAAAAAGCAAAAATGAAATAATGAATAATTCTTTTTTTTGAATAATGAGTTAATAAAGCTAAATTAAAAAGACTAATTGAGGAAAATTTGGGCAACTGATAATTAATAAGATTATAGCTAAAATAACCTACATCTAATCTATAATCAATTATTATTATTATTATTGGAACTATGAATATACTCAGCCACACAACTGTTTTATGCTTTTGATAATAAATTAAAAGTAATATAATAATAATATTTATTATAAATGGTAACAAGTTTAATAATATGTTAAAAAAAAAAAATTAAAAATTTCTGACAATTTACTAATTTCATGTTGGTCGCCAAGTATTTTTTTTGTTAGCTCTATACTATAATCTGTTTCAACAAATATTTTGTAATTTATAATTCTATTTATTTCTCCAATAGAAATAATAGAAAATAGATATATAATAATTATTACTCCATAATTTTTGATAAAATATCGCATTGTTTCTCAATATTAGATAATTTGATTTTTGATAATAATATAATTTAATATGCCTTAAACTTTAATTCCCACCACCAATATATCGTCTGTTTGTTCGTGATTAAAACTATTGTTTCGTTTATCAGGAAATGCAACCCAGTTTTTATACGATTGATAAAGAATTTCTTTTTGTTGTTTAAGTGTTTTGTTTTGAATGCTGTGTAGTAATTTTTTAAAATTAAATTTTAAAAAATTTCCATTATTTTTACCACCAAACTGATTATGATATCCATCTGAGAAAATATAGAAAGTATCATTTTTTTGCAGTTTTATATCTGTACTTTTAAAAGACTGTTTGCTCATGCATATTGCAAAATACTATCTTCCTTATTATAAATACAAAAAGCCAAGTCCTTGCCATCTTTTTGTGTCCGATTGTGCTTTTATTCCATAAATAAATATTAATAAAAGTATTAGTGTGGTTAATAATTTATTTTTCATGGTTTTATTGTTGTTTAATCTGTTTTTAATTTGAGTAATGTTTTTATTAAAAATTATTTTAAAATTTATTAATACTGAAATTAAATTAGAAGAGTTTTATAATTATATTTTGGCATGTTTCATTTATGGTTTATATTTTTATCAGTTGCCACGTGGATTGCTTAATAATACCTCATTATGCAGAGGGCTTTAGTCCTTTTGATACTCAGACAATAAAGGGCTAGTTTTATTTATCAATTTTATCCACGCCATAGAGGACGTGGCAACTGATAAGAATGTGTCAACTATTTTTCATTTATTTGAAACATGCCCCAATACCCCTTATTTTTTTATCCTTCTTATTTTTATGTTCAAATAAGCTACCAAAATGGTCATTAATGGACTTAAATAATTAAAAAAAGCATAAGGTAGGTATTCAAGTGTGCCAACACCCAGTACTCTCGATTGTGTGGCACCGCCTGTATTCCAGGGTACAAGCACTGATGTTACTGTGCCAGCATCTTCCAAAGTACGGCTTAAAACTTCTGGTTTTAAGTTTTTATCCTTATATGTTTTTGCAAACATTTTTCCTGGTACTACAATAGAGATATACTGGTCGGAGGCTGTGATATTGAAAAAAATACATGTTACCGCAGTAGATGCAACAAGAGAACCTGTTGAGCGAGCATATTTTATTATAGATAAGGTTATTCTTTTTAACAATCCGCTAGACTCCATTACTCCGCCAAACACCATAGCCGCAATTATTAACCAAACAGTTAGCAACATGCCTGCCATACCGCTTGATGTAAACAATTTACTAATTTTGGCATTGCCAGTATCAATAGCAATATCGCCATACATAGATTGTAGCACAACCATATAAGATTGTTTGGCATAGCCAGCATCAATGCCAGATAGTTGCGATATTAATTGTGGTTGAAATATTATTGCAGCCACTCCACCAAGCAAACTGCCAATCATTAGAGCTGGTATTGGTGGCATTTTTTTTATTATAATAACAATTAATATTATTGGTGCAAGAAATAATAACGGATTGATATTGAAAGTGTTTTTTATTGCCAGCTGTACATCTGCTACGCTGGTGGTGCTTGTTCCAAAATCGTAGGTAAAACCTATTATTAGAAATATTGTTAATGTTATTATCATTGTGGGTCCTGTGGTGAATAGCATATATTTAATATGTGTAAACAAATCTGTGCCAGCCATTGCGGGAGCTAAATTTGTGGTGTCGGAGAGGGGCGACATTTTATCGCCAAAATATGCACCAGAGATAATAGCACCAGCAACTATTGCTTTGTTTATTCCCATAGCATCGCCAATTCCCAACAGTGCAATACCTATGGTAGCAATTGTGGACCAGGAACTTCCTGTGGCAAGCGATACCAACCCGCTAATGATTACGGCGGCAAATAAAAATATGTTGGGGTGCAAAATTTCTAAGCCGTAATATACCAAAGCAGGCACAATACCACTCAGTAGCCATGTGCCAGACAATGCTCCTATCAATAATAATATTAAAATTGATGGCATAGCCGAGCCTATTGTTTTGACAATGTTTTTTTTTATGTCCAGCCATTTCACGCCAAGTGTTAAACTAACTATTACTGCCACGCCTGCCGCAAACATCAATGCCATTTGATTGGAGCCAGCAAGAGTATCATCGCCCCAATATAATACATTTACTGACAGCAAGAAGATTAGAAACGCAATTGGTATTAAGGCATGTATTAAAGTTGGTTTTTTCATCAGTATCTATTTGTTTTAATAATCTCCTTGTTTGGAGAATTTTATAATGCAATAGCTATTAAATCCCTCAACGAGGGTTTTACTTTTTTTAGCTTAAAAAAATTGTTTGATATTACTTTTTTATTAAAATAAATTTTTAGGTATTGACTTAAATATTGCAAGCTAAATTTAGACTTAACGTTGGTTGCGGTACAATTAATTATTTTTCAAAACCAACAGCACATTACAAAGCAATCAATATTTTGTTGATCATCTTTATAGTCAATTGGATTGTTGTAAAACTTTGTTTTTTAACACAGTTTTTTATCAATAATTTTATTTTAAGGAGTAAACCAATTCTTAGTTCATAGTTTTTAATTCATTAATTCATAATTGCAGTATATACGAATCACAAAGTTGGTCATTTTTTCTTATAGTTCCAAATTATTAACAATTATTATATTTATATCATCAGTGTAATTTCATGTTTTTTATAATAATAGAACACTTCAATATCTTCGCCAAATAGCAAAAAATATTTTTTTTAATATAAAAAAAGGTTATATATTATTATCTTTGCCAAATTGTATAAAACCGAACTATTAAGTACCCATACAAAAGTTTTTACACATTAATATTTTTTTAATCTATTGGTTTATAATTAGATAATTGTATCATTGAACCATTGTATCATTCCTTAACTATAAATTTAAAACCATGAAAACAACAAAACAGATTTTAATACTTTTTTTAATTATTAATTGTCAATTATTAATTGTTAATTATACTAATGCCCAGAACATAACAGCAGATACCACTCTGGCAAACCAGCATTTTGAATCAGCAAAAGATTATTTTAATAATGGAGTTTATGATACCGCAGCAGTAAATTTTGCAGAAGCAAGCATGTTATACGAAAAACATGAACAATGGAGAAAATACCTGTTAAGCGAAACAAAACATGGAGAGTGCTACCAAAAACAAAGGCATTTAGATAAAGCTGTAAATACCATAAAACCAGCCATTGAAAAAACAGTAGCACAAATAGGAGAAAATGATATTATTGTTGCTGATGCTTTTAAAAGTTTAGGGTTTAAATATTATTTTCAATCAAAATTTGACGATGTATTAATATATTGGAAAAAAACATTAAAGATACAAGTTGAACTACTTGGAGAAAAACATGTTGATGTAGCTTGGTGTTGCAATGCTCTTGGAATCATTTATAAGAATAAATTTGAACATGACAAAGCACTGGAATATTATTTTAGAAGTTTAGAAATATATAAAGAACTACTTGGAGAATCACACACACGTGTGGCAACAATTTACAATAATATTGGAATACTCTATAAGAATAAATCAGAATACGACAAGGCTTTGCAATATTATTTTAAAAGTTTGGAAATAAGAAAAGAACTACTTGAAGAAAATCATCTTGATTTAGCTAAATCTTATAACAATTTTGGAATTCTTTATAGTCTTAAATCTGAATACGACAAAGCTTTGCAATACTATTTTAAAAGTTTAGAAATAAGAAAAGAACTACTTGGAGAAAAACATGTTGATGTAGCAGCTTCTTTAAATAATATTGGAGTTGTTTACTCCAATAAATCAGAATACGACAAAGCTTTGCAATATTATTTTAAAAGTTTGGAAATAAAAAAAGAACTACTTGGAGAAAAACATGTTGATGTGGCAGCATCTTACAATAATATTGGGGTTGTTTATGATGAAAAATCGGAATACGACAAAGCTTTGCAATATTATTTTAAAAGTTTAGAAATAAGGAAAGAATTACTTGGAGAAAAACATGTTAGTGTAGCAATGTCTTACAATAATATTGGAATTATTTATTCTTCTAAATCAGAATATGACAAAGCTTTGCAATACTATTATAAATGCTGTGAAATAGAAAAAGAATTACTTGGAGAAAAACATGTTGATGTGGCAGCTTCTTACAATAATATTGGAGTTATTTACTACAATAAATCCGAATACGACAAAGCTTTGCAATATTATTTTAAAAGTTTGGAAATAAAAAAAGAACTTCTTGGAGAAAAACATGTTAGTGTAGCAATGTCATATCATTCATTAGGTGCAGTTTATCATAAAAAGTTAGAATTCAATTTAGCTTTGGAGTATTATAAAAAAGCTTTAAGTATATACAAAAAATTGCTTGGAGAAAAACATGTTGATATGGCTGACTCTTACAATAATATTGGTGAAGTATTTAGAGATAGTATGCAATATGAAATTGCTTTAAAATATTATCATCTTGCTATGGCTGCTGATTTAAGAGAATTTAATGATACTACAAATATTACAAAAGTACCTGCAATGAAAAACTATATTGAGCATACACAATTATTACAGGCATTACAAGCCAAAGCAGAAATTTTATCAGATACAAACTCAACTTTTCCAAAGTTTGAAACTTTGGAAAAGTTAGAGCTTGCACTACGTCATTACCAAGCTGCTGATACTTTAATCTCTCTTGTTCGTCAAAACATTTCCACAAAATCGGATAAACTCGCACTTGGAGAACAAGCAAGTGAGGTGTACAAAGGTGCTGTAAACGTATGTATAGCCTTATCAGATGCAGCGACAAACGTAGCGACAAGGCATGCCTTGTCTCTACAAACAGGCTACAAAGAACAGGCATTCTATTTTTCAGAAAAAAACAAGTCCTCTGTTCTACTTGAAGCCCTCGCAGGTTCTGAGGCACTGGAATATGTAGGAATACCAGACAGCTTGTTACAAACCGAACATAAACTAAGTACAGACATAACAAACTATAAAAACTTAAAGAACAACGAAAGCAATGACTCTATTGCAAACGTATGGAGCAACAGACTATTTTCTGCAAATCGTTCCTACGATAGTTTAATGCTTGCTCTCGAAACAAACTATCCTGAGTATTATAATTTAAAATACAACAACGCACCAGCTACAGTAGAGCAAGTTGCCAACCTTCTTGACAAAAAAACTGCTATGCTCAGTTATTTTATAGGAGACAGCACAATCACAATATTTGCCGTAAGTGGCAAAAAATCTTCTCGCAAAGTAAACGATAAAAACTTTGTGGTTTGTCAAGTAGCAAAACCCGACAGCTTAAACGAATGGATAAGATATTATAGAGATGATATATCAGAAACAGATATTTTGGCTGATGAGGTAGCATACGACACACACTGGAGTGTGGACGAGTACAAAAAACTTGCTTCTCGCCTATACAACTTGCTACTCCCTACCGAAATACAAGAATTCTTAAAAGGTGGTAGATTTTATGATATTGAAAACTTAATAATAATACCCGACGGACAACTTGCAACTCTACCCTTTGAGACTTTACTAACAGAAGAATACAATGCGGAATGGACAAACTGGAGCAATAAAGCCTATTTTTCTAATATGCCATATCTGATTAAAGATTATGCTATTAGTTATAGTTATTCTGCCACTCTTTTTCAACAAACTTTCTCGGAAGAAAAAACAGCAATACCAGAAACTACCAACTTAAACGACTGGCTTGCACTCGCCCCAGTATTTGATGGTGTAAATTCAATCTCTCGTTTAAGAGATGGAAACAGTGTTAGTTCATTACCAGGCACAGAAACAGAAGTTAAAACAATTTCTAAGCTATATGAAGAACACAACAAAACAACAAAAATAAATCTGTTTACCGATGCCAACGAAGCTTTTGTAAAATCAGGAGAATTAAAAAACTATAAAATACTCCACTTTGCTACTCACGGCTTTGTAAACACCGAAAAACCAGAACTATCTGGTATCATACTCGCACAAGACACAACTATTGCCTTTGAAGGTTACGAAAACATCTATGGCAATATAGCCCAACAAAACGATGGTATTCTTTATCAGTCAGAAATTTACAATTTGGAGCTTAATGCAGATTTAATAGTGCTATCAGCATGCCAAACAGGGCTTGGTAAAATAACCACTGGCGAAGGAGTAATCGGTTTAACCAGAGCTTTACTATATGCAGGCACAGACAATATTGTGGTTTCACTTTGGTCGGTATCCGATGCCAGCACAGCAGAATTAATGATTAACTTTTATGAAAATATATTGGATAAAAACTCTGACAAAAACTCTGACAGGGTTTCAAACCCTGTCAGAGTTGGCTTCAACGCTCCACTACGAGACGCAAAACTGAAAATGATAGAAGAAGGCAAATATGCTCACCCATATTTTTGGTCGCCCTTTATCTTGATAGGAGAATAGGAGTTAATTAAAAATTAAGAATTAGTAATTAAATTTTTTGTGTTCATTTTTTGATGATTATCAATGATTTGTAAAAATCAATTTTGCATATATATCATTAAAAATATAATATAATTATATTATAATTAGATAGTTATAAATGGAATTACCAAAATAGTATAAAATTGACAATTCCTAATCCTTTATTTTTAATAAAAACAAAGAAATAGAAATTTTTTATGAGCTTTGCTCTGTAGTTGCAACTCTCGTTGCAGTTTCGCCGTAAAACTGGATAGTCCCTACAAAACAGTGTTGGTATGATTAACAAGTATTTACAAAAATATGATTTTATTTCTTTATATGATAAAAGAAAGGGGACATTAGGGGGACAAAAAAACTATAATAAAAAGAATTTCAAGTAAATACAT
>JAOZTW010000698.1 GCA_029938985.1 Bacteroidales bacterium
TAAACCAGCCATTTCTCTATAAAAGTTTATTCGCTTCAACGCATTTTCAAGTGCTTCGTCCGAAATAGTACCTGCATCGCAATTCTCAGTATCTCCTGTCCAATCTATTGAACTATTTACCGAACCAAGATAACCTTCCGTATAAAGGTCTATAACCTCTTGTTTTGTTCTACTATAAACTGGGTCAGGGTCGTCTGGGTCATCGGGATCATCAGGATTATCAGGAGTTTCAGTTGTATCTGTCTGACTATCTATATCATCAACATCTTCTGGTTTTTGACAAGCCATAGTAAAATACAATAATAAATTTATTATTAATACGAAATAAATTGTTTTTTTCATATTTTTTATTTTTTATTAATTAATTATAATCTAAATAGAAAAATTTAGTTAAAGGAATATTAAAACAAAATGTAGCTCCAAGTTCTATATGAAAGAATCATCAAATAGGCTATGAGTCAGGTAATTTGTCGTACAAATCTGCAACCATTTTACGTTTCTCCAAGCAGGAGCTTGGAGTTACATTATATTCAGGCAATAATAGTTTTACAAATTATTTAAAGCATTTTCAATATCATTTTTAATATCTTCAATATCTTCAATACCAACAGAAAAACGAACTAAACCATCAGTTAATCCTGCTTTTTCTCTTTCTGCTTTAGGAATAGAAGCATGTGTCATGCTTGCTGGGTGGTCAACAAGAGATTCCACTCCTCCAAGACTTTCGGCAAGCGTAAAAACGTTTAAAGTAGAAATTAATTTTTTGGATTGATCCAAAGTCAAATCAAACTCAACCGAAACTATGCCACTAAATCCCGACATTTGTTTTTTGGCAATATTGTAATTAACATGTTCTTCTAAACCAGGATAATATACTTTAGTTACTTTTGGGTGTTTTTGCAAATATTTTGCGATGATCAAAGCACTTTCTGCATGTTTTTCCATTCTAACCGCAAGAGTTTTAATACCTCTACTCGCCAACCAAACATCAAAAGGACTAGGATTTAAACCAATTGCCATTCTGCCAAAATCCAATTTTTCTTTCATTTCTTTATCGTTGGTAACTATTACTCCTCCTATGGTATCGGAGTGACCACCAATGTATTTGGTAGTGCTATGTAAAACAAAATCTGCACCTAATTTTAAAGGATTTTGGAAATATGGAGTTGCAAAAGTATTATCTACAATTGTTTTAACATCGTATTTTTTTGCAAGCTTACTTATTGCTTCAATATCCGAAATTCGTAACAATGGATTTGTTGGAGTTTCTAAAAAAATATATTTTGGTTTAGTTTTTAAAGCCTCTTCTACTGCCTGTAAATCAAGTGTGTTGATGGCTTGAAATTCTATTCCAAAATTATTAAATACTTTATTAAAAAGACGATAAGTTCCTCCATATAAATCGTTAGTTGCCACTACTTTATCTCCTTTTTTCATTGTAGAAATAAGTCCGCTTACAGCACCAAGTCCCGATGAAAATACTGTTGCATATTTGCCATATTCAAGGCTTGCAAGTGTGGCTTCTAAGTTTGTAAAATTCGGATTTCCTGCACGAGTATAGTCATAACCCTTGTGAACACCAGGGGCTTCCTGCTTGTAAGTTGAAGTTAAATACAAAGGAGGAATAACTGCTCCAGTTTCTTTGTCTGGCTTTTGACCTACATGAATTGCTTTTGTTGAAAATTTCATTATTAAAAATTAAAGTTGTTATTATTTAACCATTCTTTATTATACATTTTACTTAAATATTTTACACCATTATCTGGGATAACTGTAACTATAACAGCTGGTTTTGTTAAAGTTTTAGCAAGTTTTAAAGCTCCCCAAACATTTGCTCCACCTGTTCCACCACCAAAAATTCCTTCTTCCATGGTTAGTCTTCTACTTATTGAAAATGCGTCTTTATCTGTAAATTGATACATTTCATCAACTAAAGAAAAATCCATCGCTTTAGCAATATGGTCTTCGCCCACTCCTTCAACATGGTATGTACCAATACTATCGTGATTTATTTTTCCTGTTTTAAAATATTCATAATAAATTGAACCAATTGGGTCTGGCATCAAACAAAAAACATTAGGATTTTGCTCTTTTAAATATTTACTAACTCCAGTAATTGTACCGCCAGTACTTCCTGATGCCACAAAATGAGTAACTTTACCTTCTGTTTGTTTCCAAATTTCTGGTCCAGTTGATAAATAATGTGCCTCTGGATTTTTATAATTATCGTATTGATTAATCATAAAACTGTTAGGTATTTCGCTTGCAATTCTTCTTGCTGTGTTTACATAATGGTCTGGTGCATCGGGCAAAGCAGAAGTTGGAGTTACAACTATTTCTGCACCAAAAGCTTTTAGTGCGTTTTGTTTTTCTATGCTAACCTTATCTGGCATTGTAAGTATTGCTTTATAGCCTTTTATAGCCGCAATCATTGCAACAGCTGCACCAGTATTACCAGATGTATTTTCTACAATTGTTCCACCTTTTTTAAGCAAACCATTTTTTTCCGCATCATTAATTATATGATTTACAATACGGTCTTTTACACTTCCACTTGGATTAAAATATTCCAATTTTACATAAATATCAACATTTGGATAAGGGTTGATATAATTTAACCTTACTAAAGGTGTATTACCTATTTGATTTAAAATATTCATTACAATTATATTTTTTATATGTTAATTTTGCAAAATTCTAATAATTTATTGAGAAATAAAAATTTTATGCGTTTTTTTTTATAAAATAGTAACTTAAAAGACTTAAATTTCACAATTTTAAAACAACAAAACTAAAATTTATTTTTATGAAAACTAAAATAAATTCAATTTGTTAAATATTTTTTCAAAATAATGTATTTTATTATAAACTATATTTAGTAAAATTGTTATTTTTGCAAAGTTAATAATAGTACAAGTTTTTTGATTAATATATTATTTTGCTGATTTTAAGCAAATTATACTTAATTAGACAATTTATTTATTAATTACAAATAGATAGAATTCAAGCTAC
>JAOZTW010000699.1 GCA_029938985.1 Bacteroidales bacterium
TCTATGAAAAACATATAGTTAAGTGTTATTAGAAAAGTTTTCCTGACTTTTCAGGTTTCAAATAAATGAAATTTATATAGGCTACCCTGATTATAACGGATTTTGTTGAAATTGCAATTTACAGATTAACAAATAATTTATTTAGAATTTTAAAATCTGTGTTACTCCGTTGTATCTGTGTTATCTGTGTTACTATCATTTCAAAAATTGGAATACAGATGACACTGATTAGACTGATTTTCACTGATTTTTTATTTTTTGTTCCAAACAGTTCCATATTGCTTTATATTATCAATATGGTTAATTATTTCGTTAGTGCCAACAAGCCATAGTTTAACCTTTTTATCATAATTTTTATTTCTATAAACCGACAAAATGTAATTTCCGTTTGGAGAATAACTTGCCGAAAACACTTTTCCCTCATGATTAAGAACCATAATTGGATTTCCATCTAAGTCCCAAAGTCTTGCAGTTGCGTCGTCACTGGTGGTTACAATATAGTTTCCATCTGGCGAGAACGAGGCAGAGTTTACTTTGTTTTCGTAACCCTTGTAGGTAATTAAATTGTTACCAAACAAATCCCACAACATAGCAGTTTCGTCTTCGCTTGTTGTAATTATGTACTTGCCGTTAGGTGAAAATGAAGCTGAAGTAACTGCTCCTTTATGTCCTATAAATTGTTGAATTTCATTGCCTTCTATGTCATACAGTGTAGCAATAGAATCATTACTCGCTGTTAAAATATATTTTTGATTTGGAGAAAAAACCGCTGTATTAACTTCACTTTTATGATTTATTGTTGTTATTTTTTGTCCAGTATTATCCCAAACAATTGCTGTGGCATCGTTGTTTGCTGTTAGGTAAAAAAGCATATTAGGAGAAAATACGGCAGTATTTATTGAAGAATTATGTTCTAACATATTAATAATATTACCATTAAAATCCCATATATATGCTATTTTATCTTTTCCTGCCGAAATAATAAATTTATTATCAGGAGATAGTTGAGCGGTGGTAACATTTTTTGTATGTTCTTTAAAAACAACTTTTTCGTTATTAAAAATATCTGTTAAGCTAACAGTATTTTTTATTGCTTTAATAATATAAACACCTGTTTGTGTGAATTTTGCAAAATTTACACTTTTAACTTCTGGCATAACATTATTTTCTTTTTTCAAAAACCACTCTCTAATAGTTCCATCATAAGAAATAGTAAGTACTTTCTGGTTGTCTTCAATCATTTGTGCATTTATTACACTTGATTTATGTCCTAATAATTTTCGCACTACATTTGCCTCATAATCAATAATTACCGATGTATTATTTTTATTTGTAACAATTATTTGTTTTTCGTTTTCAACAAAATTAGCGTAAAGCACAGAGTTGTCATGTACACGATAAACAGATTTAGTTTTTCCCGTAATATCTATTAATCGTACACTTGATTGTTTGTTAAAGTAGTCATTTACAGATGCTATAATATATTTATCATTAGGAGAAAAATATACTGGTTCTATTTCAATATTTTGAATTGCGGTTTCGTAGTATATAATTTCTTGTGCAATTTGTTCGCCTTCAATATTCCAAATTCTTATAGTATTGTCGTTTCCCGAACTCACAATTAAGCTGTCGTTGAAAGAGAATGAAGCAAATTTAACATCTAATTCATGTCCTATAAGTTCTGATATTTTATTTCCATTTACATCCCAAACAACTGATTTATTGTCGCTTCCACTCGTGACAATTTTTGTGCCATCATGCGAAAAACTTGCATTCCAAAGCACTGCATTGTGTCCTTTAAATTTATTTATCATGTTACCAACAGTGTCGTAAATAACTGCGGTGCTGTCCCAAGAGGTGATAACAAATGATTTGTTGTTGTCCGAAAAATTTGCTGAAGTAATTGGAGTTTTATTTGTAAATTCTCTTACAATAGTTCCGTTTTGCTTCATTAACAATACTTTAAATTCATTTAAACTTTCGGTATTTACAATTGATAAAATATAATTACCATCGGAAGAGAAGCTTGCAGAAATTATCTTTTCTTCAAAATTTCCAATTATATCGTAAAAAACGTTTGTTTTGTAAAACGAATTTATTAAAGCTTCGTAAGCCGATGAATTAGAGTTGTTTAAATTATATGCTTTTTGTGCGAGTCTAAAACTATATGTGGGGTCGTTGTTAATTTCTTTAAAAGCAAGCGATGCCAATGTGCTTGATTTAGAATTACTTGAAAGTATTTTTGCTTTTTTTTGTTGTTTCCAAAAAAAGAAACCTACCGAAGTGGATAAAATAAAAGCTATTGCAAAAAAAAATGTTAAACGTCTAATTCTTTTTACTTTAAGTTCTTGTTCTTGTGAGTTTTTTTCTAATTCTTCTCTTTGTTTCAACTCCTCAAGATTAATAAATTCCTGTTTTATTCTGTTATCTTTTAGTTTTAAGATTGGTTCTATAAAAATGGAATTATTTATTTTATAAAAAATTGCTCCATCGTTATCTTTTTCTTTTTTTATTAAATTAAATTTTATTAAATCATCAATAGATTGTGTGGTAAGTTTATAATTGTTTTTTGCAATTCCTGAGTAAGATAATAATGCACGTTTTTCGGGAGCAAAAATAAGTTCATTTTCTATAAAATTATGTGCAAATTTTTGTTGTTCAAGCGATTCTATTTGCGAAATTTGAGTATTGTAATAGTCCACAAAAATATCATCAATATCATCAATATCATTTAATTCTACTTTCTCAATATTTTTTTCAACCACCAATTTTTCTACATATTTTCCAATTATTTGTAGTTTAAAAAAATCTATTTCTTTATTTTTATTATCTAATAATAAATCAATTAGTTTCTCAATTAGTTCATTATTAAAACTAAAATTGGGTGAAATAAAATTGTTTTTTGATACATATTTTGATGTAAATGTAGCTGGAAGAATTAATGCGTCTTTTGCTTGTTTTTTATTTATTGCCAGTAATTCAAACATATTTTTAGATACAGAATATATTTT
>JAOZTW010000113.1:0-4250 GCA_029938985.1 Bacteroidales bacterium
TGAGGATTTTAAAATAATCAAAAAAACGCAGTAATTTGCATTTATGAAAAATGCCGATTATTCTTTTTTACATAAATTATAACTACCCACGTAAAGTTGAACAAAACAGATTATCAACGACTTCTTGTTACATAGTCATTTATGCGTAAAGCGTCCAAGCTTTACACAAATTTTACTGTCCTATACTCTATGTGTGTAGCCTAAATTTATATTTTCAAACATATTGCTCAATTTTGGTTAAAATAATTTTGTGCAAAATTAAATATAATAAATTAATTTGAAAACATTATATCACATAGGAAATTATTTTCTTTTACTTGTAAGAACATTTAGCAAGCCAGAACGGGTTAGACCATATTACAGGCAAATAGTTAAAGAAATTTATAAAATAGGAGTTAGTTCTATTGGAATTGTAATTATAATATCTGTATTTATGGGAGCTGTAATTACTTTGCAGACTGCATATAATTTTACAAGTGTAATAATTCCACGATATTTAATTGGCGTTGGAGCAAGAGATTCCATGCTTTTGGAGTTTTCGTCCACTATGGTAGGTTTGATTCTTGCGGGTAAAGTAGGGTCAAATATAGCATCGGAGCTTGGTACAATGAGAGTTACCGAACAAATTGATGCCATTGAAATAATGGGAATTAATTCGGCTGGATACTTGATTATGCCAAAAATTATTGCAATTCTTTTTTTCAATCCTTTTCTTTGCATGATAAGCATGTTTGTAGGTATTGGCGGAGGTTATTGTGTTGCTTTACTTACAGATGCCGTTACACCCGAGAATTTTGTAATTGGAATAAGGGCATTTTTCATACCTTTTTATATTACTTATTCAATTATTAAAACAATTCTTTTTGCGTTTATAATTGCCACTGTATCTGCATATCAAGGCTATTATGTGAAAGGAGGAGCAATTGAAGTAGGCAAAGCAAGCACACGAGCAGTTGTTTTTAGTAGTATTTTAATATTATTATTCAATGTTATTTTAACACAATTATTATTAGCTTAAAAAAAGATGATAGAGATAAAAAACATTTTTAAATCTTTTGACGACAATCATGTTCTAAAAGGTATATCTACCACTTTTGAAAGAGGTAAAATAAGTTTGATTATAGGAAAAAGTGGTTCAGGAAAAACTGTTTTTTTAAAATCTATTATAGGTTTGCATGACATAGATAGGGGACAAATATTATATGATGATAGACTTTTTTCTGGAACAAAATCAAAATTTAAAAAAGATATTAGAAAAGAAATTGGAATGGTTTTTCAAGGTGGGGCATTGTTTGATTCCGAAACGGTAGAGCAAAATGTAATGTTTCCTCTCGAAATGTTTTCTAACATGAGCTATAAACAAAAAGTTGAACGTGCTAATTTTTGTTTGAAACGAGTAAACCTTACCAATGCAAATAAATTATATCCTGGAGAAATAAGTGGTGGAATGCAAAAAAGAGTTGCAATTGCTCGTGCTATTGCTTTGAACCCCAAGTATTTATTTTGTGATGAACCAAATTCTGGTTTAGACCCTGTTACTTCAATTGTGATAGATAATTTGATTAAAGAAATTTCGGTAGAATTTGATATGACCACAATTATTAATACTCATGATATGAATTCGGTTGTTGAAATTGGTGATAAAATAATTTATATTCACGAAGGAAAAAAATGGTGGGAAGGCAATAGAACAGAAATTTTTAAATCCGAAAACGAAGAATTAAATAACTTTGTGTTTGCTTCTAAAAAAATGAAAAAACTAATTAAGAATTAAAAATTAAGAATTGGTTTACACCTTAAAATACAATTATTTACTAATAATTTTTAAATAAATCAACAAATAATAAATTGTTAATAGTTTGTGAAAACTCAGTTGTTTATTCCGTTCTGTCTCTATTTTTAAAAAGCCAAAACATAACAAATGTTACAAGGACAAAACTTATTATAGCATAAATAATTGTTTGCTTACTTGTGCCAATTGTCTCAATATTTTCGTTAATCTTACCTTTGGAAATATAGAAAAATAAAACAACAGCAATAGCATTATTTGTAAAATGTGCAAAAATTGGCACCCACAAAGATTTAGACCAGTAATACATATAACCAAGTATCATTCCAAGTATTAGTCTGGGTATGAAGCCATAAAACTGCATGTGAAATGCACTAAAAATTATTGATGCAATAATTATTGCCACATGAACATTTTTAAAAGTTTGTTCTAAATATTTTTGAATAATACCTCTAAATAGTAATTCTTCGCCAATAGCTGGCAAAACAGCAATCATAAATATATTAAAAAACAAACCTCCTAATGTGTTAACAGTAAGAAGTTTTTCTGTAAGAATACGAGCATTTTCTTCAGTGTTTTTTATCCAAACTTCTGTATTGGAAAGAAAATCGGGTAAAACGATTTCGGAATTTATTTGTGCAAGCGAGTTAATCAACGGCATAGCAACAATTACGAGTAAACCTGCAAAAAGAAAAAAAGTAATTTTTGAAGAATTTTTTAGCCCAAGAAATTTTATTGGCTTTTGAGCAAATATATATGCAACAATAAAAGAAGGAATAATAAACAATGTAAACCCCTGGATTACTTGCAAATACTTTAAAAATTTAAGATTACCATCTACACTCATAGCATGTCCTAAGTTTTGAATATCTAAATCGAACAATGGTATTGCAATAAGAATGCTAACGAAAAAACACGATACAAATAATAGGACTATTATCAAAATCGATAACATTAATTTCATTGAAGACGGTAAACCGATAAAAAACTTTCTAATCATTTTTATTAAATTTTATAATCAAACATAAATTCTTGATTTACAATTATTTTATCCAATAATGATAAATAATTTTTCAACAAAAATATACTTTTTTTTTATTTTATTGCAAAATAAAGAAAAAAAAAATTATATTTGCCCTAATTATCAGTAATAAGGCTAAGGCATATAAAGATAAATAATTGAGTAATTTAAACAAAGTTTTTTTTGTTTTTACCAATTCAAAAAATATAATAATATCAAGATATTTACATGTTTTTGAAGAAGTTAATAATAAAAAAACAAGTTTAAATACTTTATATATTTGTTTTAATATACCTGAGGAATTGTTAAAAATATCTTCGGAAATTGCATCATTATTTCACTTTTTCAGAAACTAAACTTTCAAATAATTCATTATTAGTAATTTGTTTTTAAATCATAGAAATAGCAAACTAATCTAACAGCTTCCGAATTTATTATATTTCAATTCCTAAATAATCTACAACAATAAAATGGAAAAAAACTGGACTGATTTTCACGCCCTAAAAGGAGGCAAACAAGAGACAAGAATCGCTTTTACAAAAATGTGTAATGAATTGTTAGACAGACATTATCCTGTAAAAAAATTGATTCATGTTGACGATTTTTCAGAAAATGAAACAACAAAAAAACATATTGTAATTTTTCAAACTAAATTTTTTCTCGATTCTGTTACGAACTCTCGTAAAGGACAGATAAGAAAATCTTTAAATAATACTATAAATAAGTATAATAGAGAAAAACAAACAATATTTGCATGGATTTTATGTTTGCCATTTGAGCTAAATAGCGAAGATTTAGTATGGTGGGATAATTGGAAAAATAGAATGACAGTTGAACATAGCGTAAAGATTCAACTTTTTGATGGAGAGTTTTTGTTAGATTTATTACAAAAATATAAGCTGTATGATAAATGGTTTGAAATTGATGATTTGGTAAAGAAAATTGATAAAAATGAAATATTAGATGACAATATTTTTGAATTTGCTTTTGATAGCGAATTTATTTCTGAACCTCCAACTGATGAAGAAAAAAATGAGATTATTGATGTAATAACTGAAGATGTAAAGAAGGTAAAACCAGAACAAAAACAAGTTGAAGAAACGGATAAAAAGGAAGAAATAAAATCAGAACAAAAACAAGTTGAAGAAACGGATAAAAAAGAAGAAATAAAATCAGAACAAAAACAGGTTGTAGAAATGGATAAAAAAGAAATAAAATCAGAACAAAAACAAGTTGTAGAAACGGATAAAAAAGAAGAAATAAAATCAGAACAAAAACAGGTTGTAGAAATGGATAAAAAAGAAATAAAATCAGAACAAAAACAAGTTATAGAAACGGATAAAAAAGAAGAAATAAAATCAGAACAAAAACAGGTTGTAGAAACTGATAAAAAAGAAGAAATAAAATTAGAACAAAAACAGGTTGTAGAAACTGATAAAA
>JAOZTW010000113.1:4350-10770 GCA_029938985.1 Bacteroidales bacterium
AAAAACAGGTTGTAGAAACTGATAAAAAAGAAGAAATAAAATCAGAACAAAAACAGGTTGTAGAAACGGATAAAAAAGAAGAAATAAAATTAGAACAAAAACAGGTTGTAGAAACTGATAAAAAAGAAGAAATAAAATCAGAACAAAAACAAGTTGTAGAAACGGATAAAAAGGAAGAAATAAAATCAGAACAAAAACAAGTTGTAGAAACGGATAAAAAAGAAATTATAGAATCTGTAGAGGACGATGTTTTAAAAGGAGTTGAAAATCAACTATATTACAAAGAATTATTTGAAGATTACAAATTAATTCACGAAAAAATTGAACTGTTAAATAACCAAGAGACAGAATTGTTTTATCAAATTTTTAAGGAAAGTAAAATTTCGGAAGATAGATTCGATTATGAGTTAACCGAAAACGACTTGGACATGAGATCCATTGATATATACTATTTTGCAAAACTAAACAGAATAAACGAAAAGTATGAAAAATCACTTCTTTTCTTTGAAGAGCTTTTGAAAAGAGATGATTGGAAAAAATTTATACCAGAAGATGACGAAAGTGTTGATGAGGCAACAATATACTGTATGGAACAAATATATTCACGAAATAGAATATATGAAGGTGATTTTTACTTTATGAAAAATGATTTAATTACAGCACTCAATTGTTACGAAAAAAGTTACAAGCTTAATCCTGAAAATAAACTTGTTTTTACAAAATACTTTGAAACTTACGGAGACGCACTGTTGAAAGAAAATTTGTTTTTTGAAGCTAAGAAACAATATACAAAGGTTTTGAAATTAGATCCGAAAAATGAAAAAATTGAAGATAAATCTAATTTTGCACTTTATATGATGCGTGGGAATAAGCTGTTTGCCAAAACTCCCGCTTCTTTATTAAATCCGTTAGTTTCTCCTTATTACTACTCTAAAGCGGCTAAATATAATAGCGAAAATGAATTTTTAAAAACAAGCAATAAACAGTCGTATAGAAAGTTAATGAAAATAGGTTTAGTTTTTATGTCGATTATCGTTTTATTTATTGCTATAAAATTTATACCTCCAATTCAATTTAGTAAAACTAAAAAAATTGAACCAAAAACAAATTTTACACCCTATGATAATACGATGAAAAGGGCAAATAATTATTATAATAATTTTAGTGCCTTTAATGCTTACTACCTTGACAGTGCTATAATAAATTATAAGAAAGCAATTTATCTTAAACCTCATGATTCGCTGGCACCACTAAAATTACAAGTTACCGAACAGCGAAGAACTGATTTTGTCAATAAAGTTCAAAATAATATTGATTTAGATTCGGCGGCACACTTTATAAGTATGCGAAAAGAAAGTGAAGGTTTGCAATTATTCAAGTATTTGCATGAACCTAACAATGAATCAACTGCGAAATATGGTTATGTTGACTCAGACCTAAGGGTTGTTATTCCTCCTATTTATGATTTTGATACAAAAAACATGTTTAATGTAGGTGAGAGATTTAGAAACGGAAAAGCATTGGTTTGCCTTAAAGTGGGTAGAACTGATACAATATATTTTCTTATTGACAACAAAGGTAATATCGTTTCAAAAAGATTTAAAGGAATAAAGTGAAAAAATTAGGAATCAGAATTAGGTATTGGTTAACGCCTTAGGTTCTGTTATTTATATTATATTTTGTTAAAAAAACCAAAGTTTTACAACATAATAGGATAATAATACGTTTATTAATATATTATAAAAATATATAATTGGCAAGATTTTTGTTGTAAAAAAGTAAATACTAAACAAGAAAAAAACATGAAAAACAACGCAATAATTTTTTTAGGGGCATTGTTACTTTTTCTTTCATTTACAACTAATGCCCAAATTATACTATCAGGCGATGAACTTTTAGACTTGGAGCGAGTAAGAAATGCCGAAAAGGTGCATGCAAAAATTATTGATGGTGATACAAATTTATATATATTTGTAAGAAATGTGGTAATACTACCACCTATGAAATTTAAAAACAAAAGACAACGAAGAAAATACGATAGATTGGCATATCATATTAAAAAAGTATATCCTTATGCAGTAGAAATAAGAAATACTTATGCAGAAATTGAAGACGATATATCAATTTTTGAAACGAGACGAGAACGAAAAGCATTTCTTAAGAAAAAGGAAAAAGAATTGAGAAAAGAATTTGAACAAGATTTAATAAACCTTACTTTTTATCAAGGACGCTTGTTAATAAAACTTGTAGATAGAGAAACAGGAAGCACTTCTTTTGAAGTAATTAAAGAATTTAAAGGAGGAATGAGTGCATTTTTTTGGCAATCTGTGGCTGTTATGTTTGGAGCAAATTTAAAATCTCAGTTCGATACAGAAGAAGATAAAATGATTGAAGATATTATAGTAAGAATTGAAAACGGACAATTGTAAAATGCCTAAATAGCTCGCTATTTGCAGATTTTAAATTTTTTGAAAACCAAAAACAGTCTATCTTTGAGCTGCTTATTTATTTATCTTAACTTAATGAAAAAATAAATAATGTTTATTTTTTGCTTTTTAAAAATAATATAATATCTTTGTATAAATTTTGGGGCTTTAGCTCAGTTGGCTAGAGCGTTTGACTGGCAGTCAAAAGGTCAGGGGTTCGACTCCCCTAAGCTCCACAATCTTTAAATCAATAGAAATTATGTTTTATTTCTATTGATTTTTTTTATGAAATTTTTAAGATAGGGTAAGTCAAGATTATTTCTATGTTTTTGGCAAATTGTTTTACTATTGTTTTACTATTGTTTTACTATTGTTTTACTATTTTTAGCAAACAATAACAAACATTTGCCTTATGAATGCAACCACAAAAATATTTTTACGAACCTGTCAAAAGCTAAATATTGACGGGACTAATACCGTATTTTTAAGATTTACTGTAAAAAGAAAAATAAATATAATTTCTTTGAAAATAAAAGTAAAAGAAAAAGATTGGAATGAGCGAACCCGCCAAGTTAAAAAAACAGATAAAAACCATTTATCTAAAAACAAATATCTTAAAAAATACGAACAAAAAGCACGAAACATAATAGATAATTATTTTTTTGCAGACAAACCGCTTAATTTCAAAATTTTTGAGAAAGAATTTAGAAATAAAAATTATAATGAAGTTGATTTTTATAAATTTGCAAAAACTGAAATTAAAAAAGAAACATTTGTACACGCTTTGTGTACATAGCGTACACAAAATGTGTGTACATGTTTACAAACGTGTGCAAACTGTGTACTTGTGTTTACAAAACAGGTAAACATCACAAAATCAGTGTTGTATTTAATTTTAGTATTTTTTGTAATTTATTACTGAAAAATAAATGCTAATTTTAATAAAAAACTGTACAAAAAAAATGTTTACAATGTTTACTTAATAAAACTTATACAGGATACAATAGAATTTTGTTTATAGTTGAACTGTAAAAACAAAAAATAGCCAATAGAATATTAATTGTGAGTAATATTATTAGTATGCTTTTTAAGAGTGTTTTTCATATTATTGTAATTTTACAAAAAGTAAATATATAAAGAAATACTATAATATTTTTTTTACAATTAATTTTCCTTATTTTTGCAAAAAAAAACCTATGACTAAAATAAACATATTAGCTTTTAGTAATTACTTAGTTGAATTATTTGCGAATAAAGGTGCTGCAATAACTCACAAAAAACTGCAAAAATTACTTTATTATGTGCAGGCATGGCACTTAGTATATTTTAATGGTAATAACATATTTACAGAAACAGCACAGGCTTGGCGACACGGACCTGTTTATACAAGTGTGTATAAGATATATAGGGAAAATGAATTTAACCCAATAATGCCAAAAGAGAGCAAACCGTTAGAACAAATAGATGCTGAATATAATAAGTTGGGTTTAAACACAGACCAGAAAGAGTATATTGATGCTGTATTGAGATTTTATGGAAAAAAAAATTCTTTTGAATTAGAAATACTTAGCCACATGGAAAAACCATGGATAGATGCAAGAGCAGGACTCAAAAGCCTTGATAGAGGAAACAAAGAAATTTCATTAGAAACGATGAGAACTTACTATTCTAACCTAAGAAAAAAATAAATGTCTAAATATTCTTTTGCAACAGGAAAGACAAAATTTAGAATAGGAGATAAACCAATTGAATTTAGTGAAATCACAAAACTTGATACTACTATAAGTTTTGCTTTTGATAATATCTCTTTATCTAAAAATGTACTTTGTTTTAATAATGAAAAAATTGAAATAAAAAAATATTTTGAAATAATAGAATATATGCATTACTTATCTTCTATTAAATTAGAGCAATTAGTAGAAACGGAAAAAGAAAAATTTAATTTTCATATAATTGACCTATCTAAAAAATACCAATTAAAAACAATTATTTTAAAAATATTTAAAAGTAAAAACAGTTCAAATATCCCTGAAATTTGTAGTTTCAAAGCAGGACTTGAGGAAGAAAAACTTGCTATAGCTCCAAGATTTGTTGGTTTTTTTGGCATAAATGGAATATTCCATTTGCTTTTTTTAGATTATTTTCATGTTATTTATCCAAGTAGTATTTGTAAAATAAAAGAGAAAGACTGGGTTGATTTTTATTTTGAAAAATTTAATGTTTGAAGTCAACTATTTATTTCTTTACAAATATTATAATAACATTGTTTGTCCATTATTAAATTTTAACCATTGTAAAACAATTATAAATATTTAAAAATATAATATATACAAAAAACAATAGTCAATAATGAGTTATTACTTAGTCACAAAAACAAAAAAAGCCAATAGAAATTAAATTTTCTTTTGGCTTTTTTGAGTTAATCTAATTGTTATTATTTTACACTTTCCTCCACTATTTTTATTTCTTCATCTGTTAGTTCATAAAGTTTGTAAACCATTTTATCTATTTCTTTATCTGTTTGGTTAATTTTGCTTTGTAGTTCGTTTATTTCTTGTTTGTAGCTTTCAAAATACTCTTCCCACTCATCTTGTTTTTTAAGGCTAAGTTTTATTTTTTGTTTTTTCAGTTCTGATATAAAAGTTTTAAAATCAAAATTGTAGAAGTTTTGTAGTTTTTTACTAATCTTCTGTATTTCAAAATTAGATTTTATTCGTTTTATAAATCTATCCGATTTTTTTTGTAGTTCTTTGTTTAAAGAAAGCATTAAGTCCGCTTTTTCAATAAATGGTTGTTTTTGATATTCTTCTAATTTGGGAATTGGAATATTGACCATTTTGTTATAATCTAATTTTGCTCTACCTCGTTTTGACGCATCACCATAAGCAACAAAAACAAACTGTTTCAGAAAGCCAAATATTTTAGAGTTAAGCCAGCAGGCTAAAAATTTGTCTGCATTTGATATAAAATAACATGAATTATTTATATAGATATTTTCGGTATCAAGATAAAAATTATGATTTACTGCTGTATGTATATAAATTATTTTAGGTTCTTCAAATTTTAGATAGTATTCTATGCTATCTTGAATTTCAAACCATTTATACTTTCCAGATTTTCTGCCAGTTGGCTCATTGTTGTTTCTTGGTCTTAAATCATTAAAAAATTGGAGTAAATATTTTTTAATAGCTTTGTAGTTTTCAATATTAGTACCTCTTCTTGTGAAAATTATATGTTGTTTTTTTATATTTGTCAGTCTCCATTTTTCAATTTCAGTTCCTGTTACATACTTTTTTATTAACTCTGAACTTTTTGGGTCTTCTTTTATTAATTCATTTTTTATTTTTTCATCAATTATAAAAGCTTTGTTTAATCCTGTAGTTATTCCTCTATAAATGCCATTTTCTGTATAGTCTTTTAAATTAATTGTATTATAATAAATTTTATATAGAATACTATCATTTTTTTTGTCAGAAAACATCCAACTATCTTGCTTTAATTTGTTTTTTTTAATTTCAATTGGCTTTAATGAAAAAGTTATAAAGTCAGAAGTTTCAGAAACAGGATAATATTTAAAATTGGTTTCATTTTGTTCTTTTCTCACAATAATAATTTGTGGTTCAGTAGAAGCATCTTGAAAAATCTTAAGTTCAAAAAAATCAAATATTTCAACTATACCAAATTTCTTAATATAGTTTCTTAAATTTTTACCATATTTTGTTTTAAACCATTTATTAGGAGTAATATATCCTAATAGTCCTTTTTTGTTGGTAAGGTTAATTGCAAGGTTGTAGAAATAAACATATAAATCTGCAACCCCATTACCTACTTCATATTTTGCTGATAAATATTCTTTGTCTATTTTGTTTATTAGCTCTTGTCTTACATAAGGCGGATTTCCAATAACTACATCAAAACCTCCATTATCCATAATTTCTTTAAATTCTTTGTTCCAATCAAAAGCTTTATCGCCAGCTACTTTTGGGTCGTCAAT
>JAOZTW010000114.1 GCA_029938985.1 Bacteroidales bacterium
TTGTAAATGAGGATTTTAAAATAATCAAAATAACGCTGTAATTTGCATTTATGAATAATGCCAAACTTTTCTTTCAATATTTATTTATCAGATTTTTACAGAAATAAGCAATTTACTTAATTATTATTAATCTGTATTTTAGTAATTTGACAAATAATTTCCAACTATTCAGTATATTAATAAAATTAAATACAAATATGTTGATTTTTTATGCCAATTTTATATTGATGAAAGATTTTCACGACTTTTCAGAATAATAAATAATTCCAAGTTCGACCGTTTATTTGTTCTTTTAATAATTTACAAGTTAATTATTGCATTTCTCGCTGTTTCTGTTGCATCAATAATTCTTTTCATATCTTCGTCCGAAATATTTATAATTGTTTCTTCATCAGGATATATAACTAAAATGTCATCTACAACCTCAATTCTTCCTTCTGTTTTTCTAACTTCAATTGTAACACCCTCAAAAGCTTTTTGTAAATTTTCAAATTCTACAATAATCTTATCAAATTTAGGATGTCCTTTATAAGTTTTCATTATTTCAGTTAATTTTCCCAATAATTCTTTTTGACTACCTACTTGATCTTTGAAATCAGTAAATTCATTATTTTTTGCAACTTGTGTTATCAAATATAAACTTTCAATCCAAACACCAGTAACACTCAAAACACTTAAATAACTTCTTTTTGATGTTCGAAAATATTTATCTATTTGTAAATAACTGTTTACAGATAAAAACATAAGCGAATCCATATTGCTACTTGAAGTAACAAGTCTTTTTAATGTTTGAAAATCAAAATATTGACTTACTCTTAATTCTTGTGCAACTCTATTAATTGACAAAAGGTATTCAATCATAGATGTTTTTTTCTCATATACATTTAAGTAACCCAAATCAGCACTTAAAATACCTAATCCAATTGAATATTTGATATTTGTAGTATAAGCGTCAATGATTTTAGTATCAACCATATATGCTTTTGAAAACGGAATATGATAATCTTTCATCAATGCGGCAGTTTCAACTGGTGAGCTAAAACCTTCTACTACTTCATTTACGGCATTTATATTTGCTTGAGCAATATTGTTAAAGAATGCAGTATCATCAAACATATCTTCATCTTTTATTGTATCTTTAATATTATCATCATCACAACTATTGTTAGTTATGGATATAAAAAATAAAGAAAAAATACATAAAATAAATATTAGTGGAATTCTTTTTTTCATGTTATAATTTTTTAAAAGTTAATTTTACAAGGGTAAAAAATAATTTTGAAAATAGGAATTGAAATTTTTCATATATGAAAATGAAATATTAAGTAACTCCAGAATACGCCTTTTTTTTGTTCTTCTATTATTTTAATAAATCTGCAAATAGTGAGCTATTTAATGACTTTTTAAAATTTTTAAAAGGGCAAAATAAACAAGTAGATTGGGGTTAGTTATTTTTTCTTTTTCACTATACCTATTTTCATATAGAATATATTTAACAATATTTATTCCATTTATTTAATTATCCATTAAAAATGCAGGATTATAATTAGGAACTTTAGTTGTTTTTTGGTCAAGTATTTTAATCGTTTTTTCGTCAATATATTTCTTTTTAATAACTAATCTGTACATATACTCATCAAACCATTCGTTGGTCATTGTAAGGTATCCGTTGTGTCCACTACTGCTTCCCCAACTGTTTTCTAACTGCCATTTTGTAGTATTTCCATCTTTGTCAGTATCAACAGCTACAAGTGCCATTCCGTGCGATGATCCACTTTGGTGCGACATCATTCTTTCTTTTTTTGTCATTTTTAAGTCAATACCATAAAGTGCTTCATAATCATAGTTTTGCAACGATAATATTCCTTCATCTCTATTTAATTGTTTTCCTACATCACACGAAAAATACATTGCTTGATTATCTTTTATTGATTTTAAAGCAAACATTTTTAAATCGGCAGCTGGTAGATTGATATAATTCCAGTTTACTCCTTCCACAACATTACGGTCGTTTTCTACTTCATAATATTTGTAATATTCTCTACTTGGGTCGTCAAGAAACATAACAAATTCGCTTAAATCAGAACCTCCTGCTTCGTTCCAAAACGATTTTGGTGTGTAGGTTTTGTACTCTGATATTTCATCGTCTTTATTTATATATCTCCAATCAAATTCAGTGGGAGGTTCTCCAAGGTTAAAAGCTAAAATTTTATAGATATCTTTCAACATTTCCATTTTTTTTGATGCAATTTCTTTTTTTGAGCTTTTATTCTTTATAAGATATCTTAAAACAATACCATTTTGTCTTAATTTTTCTTTTAATATAGATGTGAAATTTGAGCTGTGTTCGCTACTGTATGTTTCTGGCATTGCTGATTTTGGTACTGCTCCATATTTTGTTGTTAGATTCGAAAAAGTATTCCACGCGCCACCATCTCCAACAGGACTACCAAATAATTTATGAACATCTCGTGAATAAATATCTTGGTCCGCAGTTTCAATAATTCGCTCCAAAAAGAAATTTGATTTCTCAAACATATCCCAAAAGAACAAATAATTTGTAGAAAATTGAAATTTGCTTAGATTATATTTTTCTAATACTTGTGGTCTAAAAACATTATAACTTGTAAACATCCAGCAACGTCCAGATTGTTTTTGATTTGTTATTCCAGAAACATCTACTTGATATTTAAAATTATGATCAATTTTTCCAACATGCTCTCTATTTAATGCAATGTTACGTGCTTTGTTGTTACTCACCGCATTAATGCTGGCTTTATTATTTACATCTGATTTAAAAGATGCTTGTATTTCAGATATTTGTGCTTCTGTTACTGCTCCTTTTTGTGCGTAAATTGAAAACATAGATATTACAATTATTAGAAATGTTAATTTAATTTTTTTCATTTTGTTGGTTTTTGGAAATTATAATTTTAATATTTTATTTTAAATGTATCTGGCTTGTTTTAGGTTTATTAAAACAAATAATTGATTAATTAATTGAAATTATTTTGTTTTAACAAGTCTAATAAATATAATAATATCGGCATTTTTCATAAATGTTAAAAAAAGTAGTTGTCCCTTTTTTGTTCTTTAAAAACCTTATTATTTCATTTTCACTAAGCTTTCAATAAATCATCAAAATACTTAATGGTTTTTATCAAACCTTCCTCCAATTTTATTTTGGGTTGCCAATTTAGTTCTTTTTTGGCAAGGCTAATATCTGGTCGGCGTTGTAAAGGGTCGTCTTGTGGTAAATCTTGATAGATAATTTTTGATTTAGAACCAATTAAATCAATAACTTTTTGTGCTAATTCTAAAATCGTAAATTCATCGGGATTTCCAATATTTACGGGTCCAGTAAACGATTCGGTGTTCATCATTTTTATTGAACCTTCTATTAAATCATCTACATACTGAAAACTACGAGTTTGAGTTCCATCACCATAAATTGTAATATTATTATTTTTTAGAGCTTGAACTATAAAATTGGAAACTACTCTCCCGTCGTTAGGGTTCATTTTTGGACCATAAGTATTAAAAATTCTAATGATTTTAATTCTCACTTTATTTTGAATATGGTAATCCATAAAAAGAGTTTCTGCACAACGTTTACCCTCGTCGTAACAAGAACGAACACCAATTGGGTTTACATGTCCCCAGTATGATTCCGTTTGCGGGTGTTGTTCTGGGTCTCCATATACCTCACTTGTAGATGCTTGAAGTATTTTTGCTTCAACTCTTTTTGCCAATCCAAGCATATTTGTTGCTCCAAGAACTGAGGTTTTTATTGTTTTTATTGGGTTGTATTGATAATGAATTGGAGAAGCTGGACAAGCAAAATTATATATTTCGTCAACTTCTGCATAAAAAGGCATTGTAATATCATGCCTAATGAGTTCAAAGTAAGGGTTTTTTATTAGGTGTGCAATATTCTGTTTATTACCAGTAAAATAGTTATCCAAACAAATCACTTCGTTTCCTTCATTTAATAGTCTTTCGCTTAAATGAGAACCGATAAAACCAGCTCCACCTGTTATCAAAATTTTTTTCATATTTTTGTTTTTGTGCTTATTAAGTATGTGTGACTTATAGCTAATTCCTCCAAAGTATAATTTTTGTATTGAGGAGATAAATTTAGATTTTTTAATTTTTCTACATCTCCCTTTCTAATTTCTTTATCAGTTATTGGAATATTTAATGATTTATATATTTCTAAATAATCTTTAAATCTCAGTCTGTTTTGTGGTTGAATATCATTATCTATTCTATTCCACTTTTTTTCTGTATATTGCAGAAAATTATAAATACTAATATTTTTATCAAAATGAGCAAAATGGTCAGACATGTCAATAAAATGACACATCATACCATGTTTTTTTAAAACTCTAAAAAATTCAGTTAATATTGCTTCTAATACTTCTTTATGTATATGTTCAAAAGTATTATTAGAGCAAATAAAATCTAAACTCTCATTCTCAAAATTTGTTTTTCGAGCATCTTGAATTGAAGGTTTTAGTCTTATAATTGCATTAATTTCTTTTTCGGTTATTGTGTCTTTTTTTTCTAATATAGAAATTAAATCGTTCCATCTGTTTTCATTTATTTTAAATAAAAAATCGGTTAACTTTCCTTCGTTTCTCCATTCTACAAATTTTTCAATAGTTGTTATCTGGCTTTGTTTTGTCATCCAAGATTGAATGTCAATAGAAATAATTTCATTAAAATCACTCAAGTACATTGCAATAGGAACTATTGGATACCAACCTGTTCCTAATTCTAATATATTGCTTTTTGTATAATCTTTTAACGAATATTTTGCAAAATAATTTAAGTGGTCTTTAACATGGGTTATTTTAAAGCCAAAATATTCATCAGTAAGATAAACTCCTTTTGTTACATATTTTTGAAAAAGATAATTAATTTTTTCTTTTTTTGGAAAATATGATATTGTTTTTTGAATTATAGCTTTAGCTTTCCATTTTGCTATCATTATTTTGTTTTTCTTTTTTATGATAAATATCCAATGCAACAATAATTGCGATTAATCCCCAAAAGGGAACAGATAATTTATCTGTGTCTAAAAAATTATTTAAAAAACCATGAATAAAGTACCCTACCAAACCTAATGTAGCACCAAGTGCGAGCATTTTTACTTCTTTATTATTTGAGTTATTGTGTACTTTTATTCCTGTATAAATAATTGTAATTGCCAAAATTAAAATTGTAACAAGCCCAAGTACACCTTCTTCGGCAAGTGGTCCGAGATATTCGCTATGTGCATTCCCTAATCTCCCAGTGTTAGTACTAATAATTGTTTTTTCATAAGATAACTGAAAAGATGCGTATTGAAACATGTAAGTTCCAGGTCCCCAACCAAATATTGGTCGTTCTTTAAACATTCTAAATGCACAGCTCCACCTATTAATGCGTTCCAAGTTTGAGGCATCTGTAGAAACATTAGTTATTGAAGTAAGTTGTTCTGACAGCTTGGCTGATGAATCTTGATTGTTATCTCCCAATCTATCAAATATTATAAAGCTATTTATACTGAAAAATACAGCTAATATTAGTACAACTACTAAAATTAATCTAAAATCTATTTTTAATTTAATCACCAACCAAACACCACCAATAGCTACAAAACTAATCCATGCAGCTCTTGAGTATGAAAGTATTAAAGCCATAAAGACAAAAATTGTTATTCCTAAAGTTAACCATTTGTATAATGCTTTATAATTAGCTTTTAATACAAAACCAATTAGCAAGGGTAATAAAAGAGCAGCTGCTGCACCATAAGCAGTATGGTCGTTGTAAAATGGTTTAACTACATGGTGTGCAGAGTTTTGTTCAAAAATATTAGCATTTGCATATTTCAAAGTTGCATAAATAATAACAATAATAAAAGCCAACGAATATACTATAATAAAAGGTTTTATTTTTTTGAAATCAGAAAAAATAATTGTTCCAAGAAAAAAAATTGGTATGATAAACCATAGTTTGGAAATAATATATTTGAATGACACCAAAGGCATTGAACTTGTAATACTTGAAAAAAACATCCATGTTAGATACAAATATATTGCTATAGATATAGGGTGTGTTGCTATATTTTTATCAATGTTTCTTTCAACTGCTATTTTAATAATTACTATTAGCATCAAACCAATCAACAATGGTTCGGTAGGTAGAAACATATTCATCTGTATTCCAGGAATAACCTCATCCAAAGCTATTGAAAGTGGTGTAAAAAAAACTATAATATAAAATAATTTGTCGATTGAAAATATTGCGATAGTAACAATAAGTAGCATGAAAGGAATTATAAAAAGATAATAAATTTCAAGATACAAAAATATAGCATTTAAAGCTACAAATAGCGAGCTAAATATCAACAATAATATATTTTCATTTTTTATTTTTTCTAACATCTAATTAATTTTTGTCTCATTTAGTCTTTTGATAAATGTTTTGTATAAATTTAGAGTAATTGCAACAAATATTGAAAAAGCAAAAGCTCCAAGGGTTGAAGTAACAACAATTAACCATCTAACAGGATAAGATTTTTTTTCTGCTGGGTGTGCCGATTCTACAACATATTTTTGTGTTACAATTGCTTCTGCGTTTATTTTAGCTTCTGATAATTTTCTACTTAGGTCACTAAGACGTTTATTTTCAAATTGTATAATAGCTCTAAGTGTGTTATAAATACCTCCATTTTCTGCAAGATTGTCAAACTTTTCATTAAAAATACTTTTGTTTATTGCATTTAAAGTATTTGCACCCAATGCTTTACCGTAGGCTTCGCTATATCTTTCAACCTCTGAGAAATAATCTAATATGCCTTCTTTTCTAATAATTTTTAATGAGTCTTCTAAGTCTGTTATATGACTATATTGTATATCATACTCTTTTTGAACAATTAAAAAGGCTTCTTTTGCTCTTATTCTTTGCATGTTATTAATTAATGTATCAATTAAATTTGCCATTTCATTTGCAATGTTTGCAGCTATAATGGGGTCTTTATCCAAAACAGCTATTTCTACCGATTGAAATGGTGTTTTACTAAAACTAACGTTTCCGTTAAATTCTTGATAAATAATTGTTCTTGGATACTTTGTATTTTTATCAATATCATAATGTTCTACTAAATTATATTTTTCAATTATTTTATCTTTAATTGCATTTGACATAAGTACTTGTAAAATTCTCTCAATATCTTCGTCTTCTCCAAACTTTAAAAGGTCGGCTTTTGCATCTTTTGTCAATATCATTTTTGATAGTGCCCCCGTTGTAGTAGGGAAAAGAACAACTGTTGATTTATACTTATTTTCAATTGATAATGAAACTACTATAGATATTATAGCCCCAAGTGTTGTAATAGTTACAATTGGAATTTTCTTTCGCCACAAAAATACTAATACTTCAATTATATCAAAATTGAATGAATTTTTATTATCCATTTTGTTGTTTTTTAAAAAATTATGATTTATTTTATTGTTATTAAAAAATATTTCTTTTTACCTTTTCGTGCCAAAAGATATTTGTTGTTTATTAAATCTTTTTCGGAACAAATATATTCTGCTTTGTTTAGCTTTTCTTGATTAATACTCAAACCATTATCTTTCATTAATCTACGACATTCGCCTTTTGAATTAAAAATCTTAGTTTTTTGTGTTAATAATTCTAACAGATTAGTGTTAGTGTAATCTATTTTGTCTAATTCAAAAATTGGTACACCTTCAAAAACACTTAAAAAAGTATTCTCATCTAACTTAGAAAGCATTTCTTTAGTACCTTTGCCAAACAATATTTTTGATGCCTCAATTGCTGTGTTATAGTTCTCTCTACCATGTATCATTACAGTAATTTCTTCTGCGAGTTTTTTTTGTAATAATCTTCTGTGAGGTTCTTTTTTATGATTTTCAATTAGTTCAGAAACCTCTTCTTTTGGTAATAGTGTGAAAATTTTTATATATTTATCTGCATCTACATCTGAGGTGTTTATCCAAAATTGGTAAAATTGATATGGTGAAGTTAAATTGGCATCTAACCAAATATTGCCTTGCTCGGTTTTTCCAAATTTAGTTCCATCGGCTTTTTTTATTAGCGGACAAGTTACTGCAAAAGCAGTTCCTTGTGATTTGCGTCTAATTAACTCTGTTCCAGATGTGATGTTTCCCCATTGGTCTGAGCCACCCATCTGTATTTTGCAATTGTAATTATCGTAAAGATATAAAAAATCGTAAGCCTGCAAAAGTTGATAAGAAAATTCTGTAAACGACAATCCTGCTTTGGACTCTGCCGACATTCTTGATTTTACAGAATCCTTGGCTATCATATAATTTACTGTCAAATGTTTTCCAATATCTCTAATAAAATCAAGGAAAAGGTAGTTTTTTGTCCAGTCATAATTATTTAACAACTCTGCTTTGTTTGGAGTTCCTAAGTTGAAATCCAAAATACTATCAAGTTGTTTTTTTATTGCCTCCTGATTATGAGTTATAGTCTTTTCGTCCAGTAAGTTTCGTTCTTTTGATTTACCAGATGGGTCACCAACCATACCAGTTGCTCCTCCCAAAATAAGCAAAGGTTTGTGTCCCGCTTTTTGAAAATGCTTTAGCATCATTATTGAGACCAGATGACCAATATGCAAAGAGTCGGCTGTTGGGTCTATTCCAACATAGGCGGTAGTCATTTCTTTCTGCAATTGTTCTTCTATTCCTGGCATCATGTCGTGAATCATTCCACGCCATTTTATTTCTTCTATATAATTATTCATTTTAATTTTATTATTTTTAAGACATATTAAAACAAATAATAAACTATTTAAACTTGTTCTTTTTGCTTTTATCTTCTTCAATATATATGCAAATATCTTGATATTGTTAAAAACAAAAATATGTTCATTTAAAATTGTCAATTATTTATTTTAATATGCCTAAATTAGGTAAATCAATTTCTAACTCATTTTCAATAGCGGTAATAAAACTTAATTCTTCTTTGTAATTTTCAAAATATTTAAAACATTCTGTTTTCGTATAATTTGCTTTTTTGTAGATTTTAATCTAATATATGATTTTAAATTATCTGTTAATTGAATAGGATTACTTGCATTTTCATAATCAAATTCTAAACCTGCTTTATCAAGTATTTTATTCCACAAATTTGCTATTTTTGTTAATATTTTTGGATTTGTTTTGTCAAACTCTTCTATTAATTGTCTTTTTGTTTTGTCAAGGTTTTCTATTTTATTCTCAAAAACTTCCCGTTCGTTTTCTCTTTTTTTAATGAAAAATATTAGTAAAGTCCAAAAATTATTTGCATTTTGCTCCGAAACAATATGTTTAGCAGGAATCGAATTAAAAAGTTTTAATGCCTCGTTAACATTAGTATTTGGTACATCATTAACATTCAAATATGAATTTTGAGAACTTTCAGCTGGAGAATAAATAAGTAAATCTGAACTATTATCCCAAAATATCAACTCTTTATTAATTTTGTCAATATCTTTTAATATAAATTCATAGTAGTTTTTAATTTCTTCCTCAATATCTTTTGCATTTGTTATTTTTTCAAACCATCTTTTTATTTTTTCAATTTCTTGAACGAAAACATATTTACCTTGTATTTTTGATGAATAAAAAATAAAATATTTTTCATCTTTTATACTTAATTTTTATGGAAATAAATGTACTTTTATATTTGAAAAAAGGAAAATAATCTGGAAGTAGGTCAGAAAGTATTGTATTCAATATATCTAATATTCTAGATTTTCCAGTTCCATTTCTACCAATAAAACAAATTCTATCAACAGGTTTTCCTTCTTTGTTGGTAAAATCAAGTTTTATATCTTGAAATTGGTTGTAATTTTTTATCCTTAATTCTACTATTTTCATTTGTGCAAATAATTTATTTACTGTTCTGTTACCAAGTACAAGACCCTCACATTAAAAAAGGAAATGATGTACAAAAAAATGATAATAACTATACTGTCAATTATTTAGGTCGTACAATCAATTTATTTGTCTCAATTTGCAAATCTGTGGAAAAGTTTTTTCTAAATTTCTTTTTCAAATTATTAAATCGTTGATTTGAATTTGATGGTACACGACTTGAAACTATATAAGCAAAAATTTGTTGTTTTTTTAAATCTACTCGTCTATAAAAGTATTTGATTGTATTTTCTAACTGTTTTAATCGACATCTTTCTAATTAACTAAATTGAGCCATGATTGATTATCAGAAATTTACGATTTTTCAAATTTAGTTAACTCCTCTATAATTTGATATTGTAATATTTTTCAAAATAAAAAATTCCACTTAAATCTAATTAAGTTAAAGAATAGATTACTATCTGATTATCAGTAATATATAACTTTTTAATTGGAAAGACCTCTAATGTGATATTCTTGCCATCGTTTGCTTTTCCGCACAATGTCAATTCTTATTCAACCGTAAAAATTAACCGCACAATGCTAATTTTTGCACCATGAAAAAAAGCAGATGACGTGCAAGGAAATGAGTGTACCCGAAATATAATTCCAGATTCACGCCTGCAAAGGTAGATGAAATTTTCCAGAAAGTACAAAATATTTAGCTTTATTTTTATTTTTTTAAATATTTTAAGTCTTGATACAATTAGATAGTGGGTTGTAAAAGTTGAAGGCAAGGGTGTTGTCCGTGAGGACAAGTCTGAAGTAAGCTGTAGATATGATTTGTTCTGACGTACAGAAACTACATAGCGAGGCATATTAAAATGGGCGAA
>JAOZTW010000700.1 GCA_029938985.1 Bacteroidales bacterium
TAATTAAGCTGCTGTTTTTCTTTAAATTAATAATTTATTTTTTGTTGAACAAAAATGAATAATCAAACATCATCAATTATAATAATTTGAAAATAAGCTTCTTATTTTCTGATTTTATTTTTTATGAACAAACCCTGTAAAGTACAAGGCATTTTTATTTTTTAAATACCGCAGTATTGTAAATGAGGATTTTAAAATAATCAAAATAACGCTGTAATTTGCATTTATGAAAAATGCCATAAAATTATATATTTCTATCAATATATTGCACCGCTGGTGCAAAAACAAATAAGACCTCAATTGTCTATAAGAGCCTTTTTTTTACATTTGCTAACCACGCTCGTTATACTTTAAAACTAATTGCACCTGTTGGACAATATTTTGCACATTTAGATGCGGTTTTTTGCAAAGCGTTTTCAATAGATTTATTAAACGGAACATTTATTTCTACTTCAAAACCTCTATTTATGGTTGTTAAACCTAAGGTCTCTTTACTTTTGGTGGCAATATCTACGCATAAGTTACACCTAATACATTTTTCTGGTTCATAAACTATTGTTTTGTGCTGAAAATATTTTTTGATAGTTTTACGTTTACCAAACAAAAATTTTCGTCTGTCTGCCTTATATTCGGTAGAGTATATTCTTAATTTGCAAGAAATAGGTTTTCTACAATCGCAATTCATACAACGTTTTGCTTCAATAATTGCTTGTTCCAACGAGAAATTTCCAAGTTTTCCCAACTCCATTACAATTCTTTTGTCTTCGGTAGTCTCTTTTTTGTATTCATCTAATTCTTTTTCAAATAGTTTACCAAACTTAGAATTAAACATTTTTGGTTTTTTCGAAGGTGTTTCTCCTCTCAAAAACATGTCAACAGTTCTTGCAGTTTCTTTGCCTTGTGCCACCGAATTTATTGCTGATTTTCGGTGTCTTATTATATTTCCACAAGCAAATATCCCATCTGAATTTACTTCTAAAGTATTTTTATTTACAACAATTCCACTTTTCCCTTGTTTAAAACCAAAATCTTTTAAATTTGATTTATTAAAATCGCCTGTAGAAAACACAATTGCATCAAAATTTTGTTTTAACTCGTTTTCAAATATTTCTTTTGTTATCAGTTTATTAAGTTCAAATCTGCCACCGTATTTTTTTATAAGCTCAATTTCAAAATCCAAAACCTTGCGAGGCAATTTATCTTCTTTTATTTCGTATCTTAACGAACCTCCAGCTTTTTCGTTTTTATCAAAAAGCACACAATTATAACCAGAATTAAGCAAATAAAAAGCCGTAGCAAGTCCAGCAGGACCTGTTCCAGTAATAGCAATATTTTTGTTTACCAAAGGTTTTTTCTTTGGAAGGTAGCTTGTTGTTAGATTTTGAATATTAGAATTTGCCATTTGTTTGTTTTGGTCTTGTTGCGAATCAATCAAAGCCACAAATTTTTTAAGCTGACAAATAGAAACTGCTTCGTCAAGCTGAGTTCTTCTACAAGCTTTTTCGCAAGGAGCGGCACAAATATAACCAAGCGTAAAAGGGAGTGCAATATCCTGTTTTACAAGTCGTAAAGCAGCATCAAACTTACCAGCAGCAATTAGTCTGTTCATTTTAGGAATATCCATAAAGGCGGCACAACTAAGTCGGCAAGGAGCTTCGCAATCTCCCACATGGTCGCTAAGTAGAAGTTCTAAAGCCTCTCTTCGGGCAGTAATAATTTCGTTGTTAGAACTAATAATATTCATACCCTCTTTTGCAGGCAAGGCACAGGAGGCTTCCAGATTCCCTGTATCTGCATTTTTTACCAAGCAAACCATACACGATGGATGATTAGAATAACCGTCCAAAAAACACATTGTAGGAATTTTTATTCCTAATTTTTCGGCAGCTTTTAATACGGTAGTTCCTTTCTGTACTTTTACTTCTTTATTATCAATAGTTAATTGTATCATTTTCAATGCTTTTTTTGGCGTTTTTCACAAATATCAATTTCTTCATTACTTTTGAAATATTAAAATGCTCATTTACATAAATAAACTTTAAGCATATTAAAATAAATAATTGATAATTTTAAATGAACTTATTTTTGTTTTTAACAATTCAATAAATATAATAATATCAGGATGTTTGCATATTTTTTTGAAGAAGTAAAAAGAACAAGTTTAAATCGTCAATAGTTTTAATATGCCTTATAATTCTAATATTTCAAAAACGCCTTTTTTTAATAAATTAGATAATTATCATTTTCTATAGAACCAATCCAAGAGTTTGATAATGTTCTTTCTATTTCTTTCTTTTTATTCTCAAATTTTGAATAATCATTTTTTGTTTTTTTAAACCTATCCTTTTCTTTTGCAAGTGGGTGCAATTTGATTTTGCACACAAATAATTTTGTGATTATCAAAAAAAAGCCATATTTGCAAAATTTTCAACAACAAAAATAACGAAATATGACTAAATTAAAATCAACAACAAAGGTAATAAAAGAATTTGAAGCCGAACTAATAAAAGTAAGTTTTTTCTATAAAAGTTAGAAAACATTGATTTACATGGCTTTGAGCAAGATATAAAGTACGTAAAAGAGATATTTCTCTACATACAATGTCTGAAATAGGTACTCAAATACAAGATGCAATGATGTCAATTATACAAACGTCAAAACAACTTGGAGTAGATAGTTGGAAATATTTAAATAATATAATTAATTAAATATCAAAATTATACAATAAGTATTTAGCTGAACCAGTGCCCAAATCGCCACGCTTTTTTGAGCGGATACTATCTTTTTAAAAAAAGCATGTTTAAGCAGTGTAAAGTTTAAGATAATAAATATTTCTAAATAAAATTACAGTTTAAAAAGTTTTATCATTTATTTTAATGTAATTTTTGATTATTAATAAAATTAATATAAATTTGAAAAATTATTAGATGTGTATTTTTTGGTAG
Source organism: Bacteroidales bacterium (assembly GCA_029938985.1). Lineage (GTDB taxonomy): Bacteria > Bacteroidota > Bacteroidia > Bacteroidales > JAOZQN01 > JAOZQN01. The sequence goes on from JAOZTW010000700.1 coordinate 2,946, forward strand.
TGTAAATTACTGAAAAGTCAGGAAAACTTTTCTAATAACACTTAACTATATGTTTTTCAT
>JAOZTW010000701.1 GCA_029938985.1 Bacteroidales bacterium
AAAATTACAACTGTTTGATAATTATATTATTATGAAAGCAAAAACTTTAGTTAAATAATAATTTACCTTTTATAAATGATACATATTGAAAGATTACTTGAGCCAGAAATTCTTGTTAAAAATAAAACTGAATGGACAGAAAAATTTATTAAATCAGAGAAAAAAAGACCATCAAATTCTCAATATGGACATCCAAAAATTAGAGAAACTCTTTATTGTATGAGTTTTCAAAAATGTTTTTATTGTGAAAAAGATTTAAAAGGAGACTCAAAAGAAATTGACCATTATATTGAAGTTGCAGAAAGAAAAGATTTAGCCTTTGAATGGAATAATTTGTATTTATCTTGTAAATTGTGTAATGGTAAAAAAATTGCTAATAAATCTATTGCTAATTCCAGTACTTTAAATCCATGTGAACATACTGACGAAGAAATAATAAAACATATTACTTTTGATGATGAAAATATTACAACTGTTTCAGACTCCGAAATAGGAAGAAAAACTATTCAAAAATACGATTTAAATAGTATAGAGCAAAATTATAATAGGAGAAAAGAACATCGAATTTTTGCAAAATATTATATAAAAACAATAGAAAAAATGATTGTAGAAGACAGAAAAGAATTTGATAAAAATGAACTTGAGTTTTTAAATTCTTTCAAAAGCAAAGACAAACCATATTCTCTAATGTTTAAAGTATTATTATCAAAAATTGCAAATTTAACAAATTAAATAATTAGACATATCAAAATAACCCAGTAATTTCTGCACTTAAGCAAATTAAAAATAAGAATAAAAACTGGCATGTTTTATAAATATATTACATATCTTGAAATATTTGCTTTTGCAAATTAATATTTTAATATACCTTATAGCACCAAAATTTATACTTTTGAAACACTCACAAAAACTTTTACATTATGAAACTTAACATCATTTTTGACATCGACAGTTGTCTTGCCGAAGCAATACGTTATGACGAAAAGAAGAATATTCGTTTGGTAGAGGAAAACATAGGAAAAGAACTTTCAGATGACCTGTTACACACCGCCTACAATTATTCTCACTACATATTTCCTGGTTTTTATGCTCTATGGGAATGGTTACACAAAAAAGGAATCACAATTACTGTATTTAGTTCAGGAATAAAAGAACGGAATATTGAATTGATTGAAAAAGTTGCAAAACGCAGTTTTAAAAACATTAAAGAAGAAGAACGACCTGAGGTTAAAGTATATTCTCGTAAAGATACCTTTAATACAGAACATTTTAGAGATGAGCCAGATAGAGAACAATATCAATCTTACTGGTTTGGTAATCTTAAAAAGAAATTAGTGGACGTGGTGGTTACAAAAGAAGAGTTACCATATTCGTGGCTTGTGGACGACGACCGTAGCTATGTTTATGCTAACGAAGAAAAAAATTTAATTTATGTTACTTCACAATTTCATTACTTTCCTGAAAGCGATTACAAAGATAATGAAGAATTTCAATCATTTCATAAAGCCTACTATCTGTGTGGATTGATTGATAAAATACTGAAAGTGATAGAAGAAAAAAATATGACACCAGTAGATGCAGCTGAATATGTGCAAGCCACTTTAGAGGGTAAAGTTATTGAACAAGACTTTTACTTTCCGAGTAGAGAAAATATGCAATATTATAGAGACGGACTCAAATTATTACAAACCATAGACCCAACTTTGAAAATGTATTTGCACGAAAATGTACGAAAGTAAAAATACGTATTTAGGCAAAGAATTATCAAAAATTAAGATATAACAACGTGGATACTACAGAATTACTCAAAAGAGTACGAAAAATAGAAATAAAAACCAAAAGCTTGAGCAAAAATATTTTTGCTGGCGAATATCATAGTGCGTTCAAAGGACGTGGTATGGCGTTTAGCGAAGTAAGAGAATATCAATTTGGCGATGACATTAGAAGTATAGACTGGAATGTTACCGCCAGATTTAATAGTCCTTATATAAAAATATTTGAAGAAGAACGAGAACTTACCGTTATATTATTAATAGATGTAAGTGCTTCGGGAACTTTTGGTACCAACGAAGTTAAGAAAAACTTAATTACCGAAATTGCCGCTACACTCTCTTTTTCGGCAATTCAAAATAATGATAAAATTGGCGTGATATTCTTCTCCGATAAAATTGAAAAATTTATTCCTCCTAAGAAAGGGAAAAAACATATTTTAAGAATTATTAGAGAACTAATTGTTTGTGAACCTGAAAGTAAAGGTACAAATGTAGCTGTTGCTTTGCAATATTTAACCAATGCGATAAAAAAACGTAGCACAATATTTATTATCTCCGATTTTATAAGTACCGATTTTAAAAAACCTCTGCAAATAGCAAACTACAAACACGAAGTAGTGGCACTAAAAATATTTGATAAAAGAGAAACAGAACTACCAGCAATTGGGCTAATAAAAATGAAAGATGCCGAAACTGGTAAAAAATTTTGGATAAACTCATCAAGCAAAAGACAACGCAACAATTATAAAAAATGGTGGCTCGCTCACGAAGCTAATTTAAAAAACCTGTTCTCTAAAACAGGAGTTGGATACACATCAATACAAACTGGAGAAGACTACGTAAAACCACTTCTCAAATTTTTTAAAAGTAGATAAAAATTAGGAATTAAGAATTGGTTTACACCTTAAAATTAAATTATTTATAAAAATTTCAAAATTTAAGTTTTTTTTAAATTATTAGCTAACACAAAAGCTTGTATTTGTGAAACATGCCAAAAAATATTTTAATAAAGAATACACTATACAAAACAATAAAATGAAAGAAAAAGAAAAAAAAGCTAATTTTTATTTTGATAAAGCTACAAAAGCATACAATAGAAAAGATTATAAAGTTGCGAGAAATAATTTAGAGAAAGCGATTGAATTAGATACAAATTATACAGATGCATATTATAATTTGGCTATTCTTTTAAAAAATCATTTTCAAGAATATAAAAAAGCAAAACAA
>JAOZTW010000702.1:0-2791 GCA_029938985.1 Bacteroidales bacterium
AGAAGAACAAAAAAACGGCGTATTCTGGAGTTACTTATTATTTCATTTTCACTAAGCATTTACATATCAAGGTTTCATATTTAATGAAACCTTAATTGTTACAAAAATATTAATATAATTTAGATTTTTAATATGAAAATATTAATTTTGTGTACCGGAAATACATGTAGAAGTCAGATGGCAGAGGCTTTTTTAAAATCTTACAATCCTAATTTAGAAGTTTTTTCAGCTGGCACAAATGCCGAAAAAAATGTTAATCCACATGCAGTAAAAGTAATGGAGGAGATAAAAATTGACATAAGTAAACAATATCCAGAGCATGTAGATAAATATTTAGAAATAAATTTTGATTGGTTAATTACTGTTTGTGATGGAGCTAAAGAAATATGCCCAGCATTTACAGGAACAGTTTCAAATAGGTTACATATTGGTTTTGATGATCCTGCTGCTACAAAAGGTACAGAAGAAGAAGTTTTACCAACATACAGAAGAGTGAGAGACGAAATAATTGAGCAATTCAGTAAATTAGGACTTTTTGCTAACTAATAATTTAGACTATTATAGATAAACAAAATCTTGTTTGCGGTTTACTGTAGTTGCAACTCTCGTTGCAGATTTGTGGCTTTGCTCTAATAAAATTACATTACAGCAAAACTATAAATGTGCATCAAGAATTGCAACTACTTTTTTAATATACCTAAGACTAAAATTCTACAAATAAGGTTTCAAACGTTTAAACTAAGTTCCGAAACATGCACTAATTATCATTCAAATTAATTTTCATGAAACATTTTTTACTGTCAATATTAATTTTTATACCCTTTGCTTTATTTTCACAAAATACAGCAATAATTGACAGTTTATTAAATCTGTTACCCACCTCACAAGAAGATACTAATAAAATACGAATTTATGAACAGCTTTTCAACGGCAGGAATGGCTATTTTGATAAATAATATGTGAGCTGTTTTTAACGAAAAAGGAGATTATGTATCTGCCCTGCAAAAATTCGTTGAATCTTTGAATATATAAGTCAATTTGGAAGACAAAGCAAGCGAAGTATGTAAGTATTGCAAGAGTTTATTCTATTCAAAAAAAATACATTATCGCAATAGAAAATTTTAATAAAGCAAAACAAATCTCAGTTGATATTGGAACAAATAATAATACTGTATTTTTTCTTCTCGAAATTGCAGGAATTTATAACGAACAAGAATATTATAATAAAACAATTAAAAATTTAAAAGAATGCGAATTATTAATGAACACAAAATAATGTCAATTGTTTTATTTTATTTTGTATTTTTGCGTTAAATAAAAAATAAAACTATGGCAAAAATTATTCACGATTGGAACACAATCTATAATGAGCAAGAAGTGGAAACTATGGGGTGGTATTATCCTGATTTAGACCCAGATTTGGAATTGGTTATAAAACAAAAAAACATATCATCAGGTACTTTTCTTGATGTTGGAACAGGACCAGCTACTCAGGCTTTATGTCTTTCAAAATTAGGATTTCAAGTAACAGGAACAGACATTTCGGAAAAGGCAATTGAAGACGCAATTCTAAAAACTGATGAAATAAAATTTATTCACGACGACATTATTAATACCAAACTTAGCACGCAATTTGATTATGTTTTAGACCGAGGCTGTTTTCATGTTTTTAATGATGAGGATAGAGCAAAATATCTTTTAACAATAAAAAAGTTGATTAAGAAAAACGGCTTTTTATTCCTTAAATGTTTTAGTGATAAAAATCCAGAATACGAATTTGGACCTAATCCATATTCTGAAGATATGATTGAAAAATTATTTAGTAACGATTTTGAAATTGAAAGCATTACAGACACAGTTTATCATGGTACAAGAGAAATAAAACCAAAAGCTTTGTTTGGAATAATGAGAAAAAAATAATTTTTCATGTAATTTTTTGTTTATTTAAATAATAATATTAGGCATATTAAAATAAAAAATTATTATAATGTGAAAATTTGAACTAGTGAAACATAGCTAACATATAAAAAAATGTCAATATTAAAACAACAAGATAAAAAGCAATCTATAAAAATTTCAGCTGCATACAAAGAGTTTTTAGACATCACAAGCGAGCAGCATAAATGTGAGTGGATAAACGGCAAATTAGTAATGCAATCTCCTTCCACTGATTTGCATAACTCAATAAACAGCAAGTTGGTTAGTTTATTAACGCCACATGTAAGTCGTTATAGTTTGGGTAAAGTAGCCTTTGAAAAAGCCTTAATAAATTTTGAATTTGCCAAGAATAATTTTGAGCCAGATACCGTTTTTTTTCTTACAGAAAAAGCCGAAAAAATTTATGATGATACATCTTTATACGATGTTATACCCGATTTTATAATAGAAATAGCCTCAAAAGGAACTCGCCATATAGACAGAGGAATTAAATATAGAATGTACCAAAAACATGGTGTTAGAGAATACTGGATAATTGAACCAGTAAAAGAGACAATAGAAAAATACTTGTTAAAAGAAGGAGAATATGAAAAGGTTGGTTTTTATACTATTGAAGATACAATAAGAAGTTCGGTAATAAAAGATTTTAAAATTAGAGTATCAGCACTGTATGAAGATATTATGTATATGGCGGAACTTGAAAAACCAATAACGAGAAAATTTAAACTGAAAATAGAATTAGCAGAACAAGAAAAGCATGAGGAAAAATTAAAAAGACAAAAAGCAGAGCAAGAAAAACATGAGGAAAAATTAAAAAGACAAAAAGCAGAGCAAGAAAAACATGAGGAAAAAT
>JAOZTW010000702.1:2891-2996 GCA_029938985.1 Bacteroidales bacterium
TAAAAAGACAAAAAGCAGAGCAAGAAAAGCATGATGAAAAATTAAAAAGGCAAAAAGCAGAGCAAGAAAAGCATGAAGAAAAATTAAAAAGACAAAAAGTAGAGC
>JAOZTW010000703.1 GCA_029938985.1 Bacteroidales bacterium
GTAAAATTACAACTATTTGATAATTATATTATTATGAAAGCAAAAACTTTAGTTTATTATCTTTTATTACTTGCCGTTTAAATGCAGTTAATTTTGAACCTTTATGTAATTTCTTTCTTATATCTTTTTCAATATCTGTGATTTCTAATTCATTATATTTTTCTTTACTATACTGCAGCAATAATCTTTGTAAAACAATCATTTCTTTAACTATTTCATCTTTTATTTTCTGAGCATCAGTTGTTTTTATATTAGTATGTCCATTATATACTTTATTCAAAATATTTACTGTATCAATTGTAAGTTTGTTTTTTCGCTTTGCGCTGATTTCTACTTCTCCAACTGGCACAAAAATAGGTTTGTATGAAATCCAATTTTCTACATCATGTTTAGAATCTGTGCAGTTTAAAATATCTGTAGATAATTTTATATTATTACAATGTCCACAGGCAAGGAATAAATTAGTCCACTCAAATTTTAATTTCTTATCTCCTCTATGTGCTTTAAAATGTTCTACATTAGTTGAAAATAAACTTGTTTCACAAATATAACATTTACCAAAAAAATCTATTTTCAATTTTTCTAACACATTTTCACATTCATAATTTTGTTGTTTTTTCAAACAATCAGGTGCAGTTTCTGTTCTTGCAATGTTAATCATTTTGGTTTATTTTTTTGATTTGTAATCTCTGAAATTCTGCTATTAATTCTGGTGCGGCAAAAGTTGGTATATTTTCAAAATAATACTCTAATTTTCGCAATTCACTTTTTTCATTATCATTAATATTTTTATTAAATAATAACTTTTTAAATTTGTTTAATTTTAATTTTACTATCTCAGAATATTTATCATTATCAAAATATTTTTCTACAATGCTATCGTAAGCATACGCCGAAAAATCTTTTGCTCTCACACGTTTTTCCAAATCATAAACAACCGTATTTGCTACGGAGTTTAAAATAAATGGCGAATGTGTTGCTACAATAAATTGGATATGAGGAAACATTTTTATTAACATTGGCATAATTTTCTTTTGCATTTCTACGTGCAAATGTGTTTCTGGCTCGTCGATTAAAACTATACCCTCGGAATTGGTTTTATTAGGTGTGTTTTGTGTTCGTAAAACTAATTCAAAAATTATTCTTAAAATTGCAGAATATCCAGAAGCTAATCCGTTAAAATTAAATATATTGTCATTTGGTAGTTTAATGTAAAAATCTAACTCATCTTTTGAAATTCCTGAATAAAAATCTAAATTTGGTTCATTGTAAACTAATTGTAAAATTTCTTTTGTTTTTTTAAAAAAAATATCAATTTCATTTTTTTTATCTCCTTTTATTGCCAGACGTTTATAGTCTTGATAAACAAGATATTTAATAAAATCTTTACTTGCATTTTCTTTTGGTAAGTATTTTTGTTTTAATATAACTTTTTCAATATGTTCGGGAACATCAGGAGTGAAAAATCGAGTATCTTCAAAAAATACTATTAAAAAATCATTTGTTTCGTATTTTAATCGTAAATCTAATAAATGCTGTTTGATATTAAATTTTAGATTGTAATCGCCTTTTTCTTTCCAAAATTCATTTTTCCCTTTTTCTGTAAAAATATCTGTTGTCGAAATTTCGAGAATTGGCTGAAAATAATTTTCTATTTCTTTAAGCACACTTGTTTTGCCACTACCATTTTTTCCAGTTAAAAATAAATGCTTTCTTTTATTTTCTGCAAGTTTTATTTTAATATTTTTAAGATGACGAACATTTTTTATTTCAAATTCCGAAATAAAAGTTTCTTTTTCAAAATTTGATATTTCACCTAAAGCTTGTCTTGCATATTCATAACTTGGTTCTTTCTCTATGGCAAGCATAAAATTCTTTTGTGCATTTTCTAAATCATTAAATTTATAATAATAAAGATTTGCAAGATTATTATAAGCTTCTGAGAAGTTTGAATTTAATTCAATAGCTTTTTCAAAATATTGTTTTGCTTTTTCAGATTCTTGAAAATTGTTTGTTAAAAGTATTGCAAAATTATTATATGCCTCTGTATAGCTTGGATTTAACTCAATTGCTTTTTCATAATATTGTTTTGCTTTTTCATATTCTTCGAAATGGTTGGTCAGAAGATTTGCAAAATTAAAATAAGCATATTCATAGTTTGGATTTAACTCAATTGCTTTTTCAAAATATTGTTTTGCTTTTTCATACTCTTGTAAGTAGTCTGCAAACAAATTTGCAAAATTATTATAATTAAATGCATCTTTTGGATTTAATTTAATTGCTTTTTCATAATATTCTTCTGCTTTTTTATATTCTTGGAAGTGTGTTTTTAACAAATTAGCAAGATTATTATGTGCTTTTTTATGATTGGGTTCTAATTCAATCGTTTTTTCATAATATTGTTTAGCTTGTTCGTATTCTTGAAAATATTGTAGCAAGAGATTTGCATAATTATAATATGCATTTGAATTATTTGGATTTAGTCTAATCGCTTTTTCATAATTTTGTTTTGCTTTTTCATATTCATGTAATTGTTCATGTAAAATTAAACCTAAACCATTATAAGCTATAAATAGATTTGGATTTATTTCAATAGCCTTTTCATAATATTGTTTTGCTTTTTCATGCTCTTTAAAATGTGGCGATAGAATTAATGCTAAATTTACATAAGCTTTAGTAAATTTTGGATTTAGTTCAATCGCTTTTTCATAATCTTTTCTTGCAGTTTTAAAATCGTTTCTTTCGTTTGCTTTATATGCTTTTTTAAAATAATATTGTGCTTTTTCTATTTGTGTCATTTTTATAATTTGGTTTAGTTTTTTGCTAAAAAAAGGCATGTTTCATATTTCAAAGATAAACTTTATATGAAACATATCAAAAAAATATTTTTATTTTAAAATAAAATAAAATTAATAAATTGTTTTTTTTGTTATTTAACTGAAAAGTCAGGAAAACTTTTTACCAGAACATTAAAGCATTGATTAATTGCT
>JAOZTW010000704.1 GCA_029938985.1 Bacteroidales bacterium
TTTTACAAATCATTGATAATCATCACAAAATGAACACAAAAACTTTAGTAATTTACCTTTGTAAATGAGTATTTTAATATTTCAAAAGTAACAAAGAAATTGATTCTCGTGAAAAACGCCAAAAAATTAAATAATTTAAAAAAACATGATACAATTTTATTTAAACAACGAATTAATAGTTTATCAGGGCAACGAAAATCTTTCTTTACTTAATTTCTTGCGTAACGAAAGACAATTAACAGCCGCCAAAGATGGCTGTTCATCGCAGCGTGTACGGTTGAAATTAATGATAAAGCAAAACTTGCTTGTATAATAAAAATGAAAACTTTGCAAGATGCAAAAATTTTCACTGAGGATTTGCCAATGAAAGATGGTTTTTTGCTAAGCGATAAATTTAGAGATTTAAAAATACTACGCTCGCACGAAACTCCCAAAATTGAAGTAATTGGAGTAGAAGTAGCAGATGCTATTGGTCCGTTTGGAGTTAAAGGAATTGGAGAAATAGGACTTGTGCCAACTGCAGGAGCTGTGGCAAATGCAATGTATCAATTTGATAAAATAAGACATTATAAATTACCATTGAAACGTAAATAATTAATTTTTAAAATCTATATAATGAAAAATATTAAATTTTATTTCACACTATTTATAATATTGATTATAAATAATGTTTTGTATAGTCAAAACAAAACAACAGAGTTGATTGACACAAATTCGGATAAAATTCCTACTTTTTTGTGGGAATATTCAGGTATTGGAAACGGCTATAGTTCTGCTACAATTGCGATGGACAAAGTTTTTATTACAGGCGAAATAGATAACATTGGTTATCTGTTTGCTTTGGATAAAAATGGAAATTTGTTGTGGAAAAAACCTTATGGAACAGAATGGACAAAAAATTATAAGGGTTCCAGAGCAAGTCCTACTTATGCCGATGATTTTATTTATGTATGTTCTGGATTAGGTAAAATAACTTGTTTTGAAATAGAGACTGGCAACACAGAATGGTCTGTTGACATGATAGAAGATTATGGTGGAGAAAATTTGATATTTGGATATTCAATGGATTTGCTTATTGATGATAATTTGCTTTATTGTTTTCCAGGTGGATACGACCACAATATTATAGCACTAAATAGCTTAACAGGCAAATTAGTATGGACAACAAGAGGTCAGGAGGAGTTGTCAAGCTATGCATCTCCTATTTTAATAAAGTTAGAAAATCTAAGTATTCTTGCAATTTTTTCTGAATTTTCGTTGCTTGGTTTTGATGCTAAAACAGGTGATTTCCTTTGGTTGTATGCCTTGGACGAATATGGCGAAATACCTTGTAACGCTCCAATTTATGAAAACGGATATATTTATTATGCCGAAGGAAATGGAAATGGTGCAGCTAAAATAAAATTATCGGAAGATGGAAAAACGATTAGCAAAATTTGGAATAACGTTGATTTTGATACTTATTTTGGAGGTATTATTATAATTGACAATTATATGTATGGCACTACAAATAAAAAACGCAACTTTAGTTGTCTTGATTTAAAGACTGGAGAAATACAAGCATCTTTAAAATTAGGAAAAGGTGCGGTTGTTGCTTCTGTTGATAAAATTATTTATTATTATAGCGAAAAAGGACAAGTTAATACAATAGTACCTAATGATGGAAATCCTCAATTGATAGATTCTTTTAGAATAAAAAAAGGGACACAACAGCATTTTGCTCATCCAGTTATTAATGATAACAATTTATATATCAGGCATGGAAACTCTATTTTGGTATATCAAATTAAGAAAAAATAATATGTAAGATACTTAAATAAATGTTCAATATAACTCCGCCTTGTGAATTTGAAAAAGCACAAATCTCACTCGCAAGTTCTTTATTTATACGCTTTTTAAACTCAATCTTAGAATTTTCGCCTTGTTGTAATATTATTTCAATTTGTTTTTCCGTCATATTTTTAATTTTGCATATTTTTGTTTATTCAGTATTTCTTTCTTTTATACCGTAACAAAAAATTTCTATTTTGCAAAAATAAAAAAAGCAAATAAATATTCGATGTTTTTTCGATTTTTATTTGCTTTTTTCGCAGTATTCCTCTTTCTGACACTCTATAATCACAATTAATATTAATTTTATTCGTCTACTTTGATGAGATCATCGTATAAAAGTTTTTGGCTCATATAGACATTCAAGGTTTTTTTAAAACATTCATTATAACTTAATTAACCAAATTTGATGTTTTTGTAGAACACTTAAAGTTAATTAGAAATTGGCATTTGCAAAAAAAAATTATTTAACCAAAATAATTTAACGTATCAAGAGTTAAAGAAATATCATTTATTAGACACATTTGTTCTGTTTCATGTAATAAGATGATTACAAAATAACATCAAGACCTTGAATGTCTATATGAGCCTTATTTTATAACTTTTCAAGATACACCTCCAAGTCTTTAACGGTGTTAAAAGTTTGATAATCTCCGTTTGCAATATTTTCTTGAGTTTCTTTTAATTGTTCTTTCAGTGCTATTATATCTTTTTCAGAGTAAACAATGTCAGGAGCAAAACAGTCTATTTGTATTTCAAGATCAAGTATTAGGTTAAATAATGCTTTTTCTATTTTGTCCAGAATAGAATTTATTTCAGTATCTTTTGTTTTTGTCTCTTTGTAATATTTATGAAAAAATTGCGTTTTTTCTAAATACTTAATATGTTCTTTTTCAGTCTTTAAAATAGTAACATCAAACTTTGTAATTATGTTTAAAAAAGTAAGTAAAGAACGTTTTAAAGGAACTTTATACCAAAAAGCAAAAAAATTGCTTTTTGTTTTTTCAATATAGTTCGTCAAATTATAATAAGCTCGAGAGTTTATTAATTCATAGTTTGGTATATTTAATGTTTGTGAGTTCATTATTAAAAATTTAAAACGTTTGTATAACAATGTTTTCGCTTGAGACTCTTTTTATATTGTTCCCACTTTGAG